>MFTY01000015.1:0-33589 GCA_001785515.1 Candidatus Nomurabacteria bacterium RIFCSPHIGHO2_02_FULL_35_13
AGAGATGTTTTCTGTATTTGAATTTAGAACTTTATTTGCTCGCTTGAAAAGTTTTTTTGGAGGGAAATTGGGGAAAGAAAGTTTTAGAGCTGGTCTGGCTGGGGTAGGGGACCCAGAGAACCGAGGACCCGAGAAAACTTTACTTTCCCCAAGTTCCTCTACAGAACTCCAAGAAACTAGTATAGCTCTTTGGCTTATTAATTCAGACATAAGCAATCCTTCTCTGGATGATATCTTGCTTTTTGCTAAAACCAGCTCTTTTGAAACAGCCCATAAATATATTTTTGAACAACTGAAAGAAAAAAAATTGGATAAAGTGTATGAAGAAATAGAAAAACCCATAATACATATAATAAAAAATATGCAGAATCATGGCATACTTATAGACAAAAAATATTTTAAAAATTTGTCGGAAGAATATCATAAAGAGTTAAACAAACTAACTATCAAAATATATAAAATGGCGGGCACAGAATTCAATATTAATTCTCCTAAGCAACTCGGTGAAGTAATTTTTGGCAAAATGGGTATGAAGTCCGGTAAGAAAAAAAGCGCCAGCGGGTCTTTTTCTACCAAGGTTTCAGTTTTGGAAGAATTGGAAGAAAATAATCCGATAATAAAGGAAATATTATCTTACAGAGAGTTGCAGAAATTACTTTCTACTTATATCGATGTAATTCCTAAAATGGTCGGCGAAGACGGACGTTTGCACGCTAAATTTTTACAAAATGGAACAACAACAGGGAGATTTTCTTCTCAAGACCCCAATTTACAAAATTTGCCGATAAAAACAGAATTGGGTAAAAAAATAAGGAATGGTTTTATAGCAGAGAAAAATTATAAACTTCTGGCTTTTGATTATAGTCAAATTGAACTTCGCGTAGCAGCGATACTTTCTGGGGATAAAAAAATGACGCAGATATTTCATGAAGGTAAAGATATTCATACAGGGGTGGCGTCTTTTGTTTTCGGTGTACCCATAGAAAAAGTGGATAGTGAGATGCGTCGCAAGGCGAAAGTAATAAATTTTGGCATTATTTACGGCATGGGAGTTTCATCTCTGTGCAAAAGTTTAGGAGGCACCCGTCCGGAGGCGCAGAAATTTTATGATAACTATTTTAATCAATTTTCCGGTATACGCGATTATCTAGAAGGAGTTAAAGTTTTTGCAATGAAACATTATTACACGGAAACATTGTTTGGCAGACGTAGATATTTTCCAAACATAAATTCCAGAATCCCATTTTTAAAAAACATGGCTGAACGCACAGCAATCAACGCGCCAGTCCAAGGTACAGCCACAGCCGACATAATAAAACTTGCCATAAGGTATGTGGAAGAAGATTTAAAGAAAGCAAACTTATTGGATAAAACACACCTAGTACTTCAAATACATGACGAATTAGTTTATGAAGTAGAAGAAAGAGTGCTTTTAGAAGCCGAAAAAATAATAAAAAATGCCATGCAAACAGTGCTTGAACGGTCATATTTACACTATAAAACCAGCATTCCTTTGATAGTGCACGCCGGTTTGGGAGATAATTTTGGAGAAGTTAAATAGCATATTTTGTGGTATAATAAAAAAATGGAACTGGGGAAAAAAGTAGAACAATTTGAAAAAGAAAACCCACATAAAAACAAAGTGCATAAGGTTTTAGCGCACTCATATTTATTTTATTTTATTTTATTTTTATTTGGTCTTTTGTTGGATTTTATTTTTCCATTTAAAATTTTTGAAGACTATTCTATGTCGTTGATAGGTGCTGTATTTTTAATTTTTGGCACCTTCTTGGTATTTTGGGCGCAAAAATCTTCTCATCGTTTACAAAAAGAAAATATAAGCAGGGAAATGTTTTGTCGCGGACCTTATCGTTATACCAGAAGCCCCACACATCTCGGACTTTTTCTCTTGATGTTGGGTTTTGGAATTATAGCCAATGCTTTATTTATAATTATTTTTTCAATAATTTCATTCGTTATCACTAAATTTGTATTTATTAAAAAAGAAGAAAAAATTCTTGCCGAAAAATATGGTGCACCATATTTAGAATACAAGGAATCGGTTAAATTTTAGTATGATTTATCTTTTTTGTGGTGATGATGTAAAAAATAAGCGTTCTAATTATGAAAAATTTATGAAATCTGTGCCGATTGGCACAGAAACTTTTTTTATTGGTAAAAATGATTTTAATTCGGTTCAAACAGAAAATTTTTATTCAGGATCCGGTCTTTTTTTTACAAAATGCGTAGTAGTTTTTACAAACATTTTTGAAAAAGAAGAAACATTAGATTTTATCTTAAATAAGTTAAATCTTATAAGTGAATCAAAAAATAACTTCGTTTTTTTAGAAGGAAAGTTAAATAAACCAGTTTTAGATGCTTTTAAAAAATCCAGAGCTGAAATAAATGTTTTTGAGCTACCCAAAGAAAAAAAAGAAAAATTTAACAGTTTTTTATTAGCTAATGCGTTTGGAGAGAAAAATAAGCTTAATTTATGGATTTATTTTAGACAAGCTATGGATAACGGAGTAGCGATGGAAGAACTCATAGGCGTTCTTTTCTGGAAAGTTAAAGACATGCTTTTAAAAAATAATTTTAGTAAATTTTCTGAATCTGAACTTAAAAATTTTGCAGGCAAACTTTCCTATCTTTTACCGGAAGCTCGCAAAGAAGGCAAAGATGCCGAATCCGCGTTTGAGCAATTTTTACTTGATGCTTTTTAATTTTTTCTCATAGGCTTCAAATGCTTCTCGGCAAAATTGAGCTTGGGTAGCAATATTTGCTGCTTTTTGATTCCTTGATTTTTTCATTTCTTCCTGAAACTCTATAAGTAATTGTTCTCTTCTTGTTTTTAATACTTCAATTTGTTTCTGTGTGGCATTTTTCCCAAATTCTTCAGCATCTTCTGTGCTTTTAAAAGATTTAGGTAATTTAAAATCAAAGTTTGTATTCCGTTCTATGTTATTGTTTTCTTTCATATTATCTTTGTCCGCCCGCTCGGGATCGAACCGAGGACCTTATCCTTAAAAGGGATCTGCTCTACCAACTGAGCTACGGGCGGGAAAATAGAATAACTCAAATATATAGTAAAAATCATTAAAAATCAAGACAATTTTTAGTTGTTAACAATAGAATAAATAAATGATAAAATAGGAAAATTATGTCTTCACTTAATAAATCATTTGTGTTTATGCTTATTTTTACAATAATAAGCTCTTTTCTCACTTATACAATTGTTATAAAAGCATACGAGAGTTATCCTGAAGAAGATTACTACTATAGCGAATAAATATTTTTAAAAATCTCTGATACTTAAAAATCAGGAATTTGGTTGTTTTTTTAGCCACTCAATCATTTTAAGGAAAGTACCCGGACCAGCTTCACCGTCGGCAGTTATTTTAACCGCTTTCTGAAAATTCAGCACATCCGCTTTGGTGCCTGCGCCGTAATCATTATCTATTTTTTTCGAAGTATTATTATATAAATTTAAAAATGTTTGAACAGTACCAACCCTGCTTCCAGCAGATTTTTCTCTCATTGTAATATTGTCATCTATGAGTTTTTGTAGGTCATTTGTTAGATTTTGATATTTTAAGGGAGCAATTGGGGTTATTTCTGAAGGTTTATCTGTTGTTTCTTCTTCTTTAACCTGTGTTTCTTTTAGAGATTGAATTTCATATGTTAATCTCTTTACTTCTTCTTCAAGTTCTGAATTTTTCTGTTCAAGTTGTTCTTGTTTTTGTCTTTCTACGCTGACACTTCCAGGTTCAATAGTAACTACTGCCCAATAGCCTAAAATAACTATAACTACTAAAACAACAACCAAAAACAGTATAGATTTAAAATTTTTCATAATAATAGTATTATAATTTAAATAATAGATTTTGGCAAAATAATGTTAAAATGATTTGAAATGTTAGAAAATGTTTTAATTATCCATAATATTAGAAGTGTGACGAACGTCGGCGCCATGTTTCGGACTGCTGATGCGGCCGGCATAAACAAAATTTACTTAACCGGCTATACGCCTACACCCCTTGACCGTTTTGGCAGAATCCGTAAAGATATGGCCAAATCGGCCCTTGGAGCGGAAGATTATGTAAAATGGGAATATAAAAAAAGCCTGCCCGTCATCTTGCGTAGTTTGAGGTGGGAAAATTTTTATATTATTGGACTAGAGCAAGATAAAAAATCTGTTGATTACAAAAAGATAAAATTAAAAAATAAAAATGCATTTATTGTAGGCACGGAAGTGTCTGGAATAACTAAAAGTATATTAAATAGATGCGATATAATTGCTGAAATTCCAATGAAAGGAAAAAAAGAGTCGTTAAATGTTTCTGTGGCGCTTGGGATAGCTCTTTTCAGGATTCTAAATATATAAAAAACTAAGAATAATGTTTTTTATTTTTGATGTATAAGGCAAAAATGGGCGCTTCGGCCGTTTATCATTTTTCTTTTTATAATACCCTTACATCCTTTTTTTCTACACTTTTTTCCTTTCCGCTTGTAAGCTTCATGATAAAGCTGAAATTTTCCTTTTCCCCCCGATAAATTTATATAATCTGACATAGAATCCCCACCAAGTTTTATACTTTTAATTAGAATTTTCTGCATTGCTTTGAATACCTCTTTAAATTCCTGTTCTTTTATTTTCGAGACTTTTCTTTCAGGATGTATGCCTGCCTTCCAGAGTATTTCATCGGAATAAATATTGCCTATTCCGGCTATTACAGATTGGTCCATTAAAACCGTTTTTATTTTGCCATTTGGTTTTCTGTTAAGTCTTGCTATAAAATCTTTCAAGGTAAAATTTTTATCGAGCGGTTCTGGGCCGATATCTTTTAAATGTCTGGAATCATAAGCTGTTTTGGTATTGAGCAAGGTTATCTTGCCAAATTTTCGAATATCAGAGAAAGCCAAATACTTTCCATTTGATAAAGTAAAAAGAACGTGAACATATTTATCACGATTATTGTAAAGTAAATGCCCGGTCATTTTCATATGAATCAAGATAGTTTTATTATCGGATAAATTTATTAGAATATTTTTTGCTTGTCTTTCTACTGATTTTATTTTTTTATTAACAACTTCTTTTTTAAAAGAAACAAAATACTTCGGGTTGGCAACCGCATCATGTTGTCGTTTGTCTTTAGTCGCAAGGTCCGTCCAGACGTCTTTTATAGTAAGGTTTAATATCGTTTTTCTTAAACCTCTTGTTGTTGTTTCTACTTCCGGTAATTCAGGCATGATATAATTATACAATAATAGATGCAAAAGTTTTATTCAAAAAAAGAATATCAAGAAATTTCCAATCTTTTTAATCTTGGTAAAATAAAAACAATAAAAATCATTCGTCAAGGTCTTTGGACTCCAAAAGTTAAAGTTTTTACCCCGAAAGGCGGTTTTATTGTTTCTAAATATAAACTTACGAATAAAAAAGACATTGTAAGCAAATCACAGAATTCTCTTCAATATGAAATAGATTTAATGAATCATTTTAAAAAATCGCCGACTTTAAAGTACATAAAATCTCGCAATAAAAATTTTATAGAAGAATTTGGTGAAGGGTGGGTAACAGTTGATAAATTAATAATAGGTAAAAATCCTAAAATAATTACACCTAAAATAGCTTATCAGCTCGGAGAATTTTTATCTAAATTCCACTTGGCTGGAAGAAGTTTTACAAAAAAATTATCCAGTAGAAGGGAATTTTATAACTTTACACCACAAAATATTAAAGTAATGACTAGGATTGCTTTGGAAAATAAAAATCTTTTATTAAAAAAAATTGTTCAAGAAATTAAGAAAGGAGTTCTTAAAAACAAACCACCCAAAAATCTTCCGCAGGGCCCAATTCACGTAGATTTAAAGCCATCCAACGAACTTTTTATAAAAGAAAAATTGACTGGTATTGTAGATTTTGGCAATTTTTATATCGGTCCTTTTATGGTTGATATAGGAAAAACCATAATGTGGAATTGTTGTAAAAAAAACAAATTGGACCCAAAATTAGTTCTAGAAATTATGCGCGGATATAAGAATAGAAGAAAATTAAATAAACTTGAACTCAATTATTTTAAAAAATCTATACTTTTTGCCATATATAGCCATATTTGGGTTGATTTATATCACGTGCCCATAAAATACATACCTGAAGAATATACTCTTTCTTTAGTGAGAGATTTTTTGCCAGTGGCAAGACAATTAGAAAAAGAGAATTTATTTTCCACTCAGAATTTTTAGAGCTTCACGGATTTTGGTGTTTGTGTCTACCCCGGGGGATACTTTCTTTAATGCTTCACGTGCTTCGTTTTGAGAGTATCCGAGAGATTTTAGCGCTTCCAAGGTGTCAAGTTCTCCTTGAAGTGAAGTTCCAGACTTACTTACTTCCAATTTATCTCTAAGTTCAATAACTATTTTTTCCGCGGTTTTTCTGCCTATGCCGGATATTTTTGTAAGATAAGCGGTATCTCCGGTGCCTACGGCCTTTTTTAACGTTTCAATTGAAGCAATACCCAAAATACTAAGAGCTCCTTTTGGTCCAATACCTGAGATATTTATAAGCATTTCAAAAAACTCTAATTCTTGACGGTCTAAAAATCCATAGAGGTCTAATATATCTTCGCGTACGTGAGTATGAATCCACAACAAAACCTCCTCATTTGTCTTCTTTAGTTTGGACAATGTGTCTGGCGATATGTTTATTTTATAACCAACCCCAATCGTTTCAATTATTATAAACTTGTCAGTTTTTAAAATTATTTTACCTTTTATGCTTCCAATCATATGTCAATTATAGCATGTATGAAACAGTTTGCATTTTTGAGAATTTTCTGTTAAATTATATATATGCCAATAATAAAATCAGCTAAAAAAGCGATTCGCGGTTCTCTTCGAAAGAAGGCTTTTAATGACCGTCAAAAGCACGCGATGAAAGACATAATCAAAAAAATTGGAAAAACTGTCAAAACAGACAAGAAAGGAGCAGAAAAATTGTTAAGTCTTGCTTTTGCTGTAATAGATAAATCAGCTAAAAAGGGCGTTATAAAGAAAAATAATGCCGCTCGCAAAAAGTCTCGTTTATCAAAATTGTTTAAATAAGATATAAAATAAAAAATACCCCCGTATGGGGGTATTTTTTATGATAAGGTTATGTTACGCACGTTGTACGTTTGTAGCATTCAATCCTTTTGGGGATTCCTCTGTTTCAAAAGAAACAGCGTCTCCTTCATGCAATTCGTCAAAGCTTACGCCGACGAGAGAGTTACTATGAAAGAATAAATCTTTCTGTAAACCTTCTGCAGTGATGAAACCAAATCCTTTTTCTGTAAGTCTTTTTATTGTACCAGTCATTGATTTTTTTTAGTTAAATTGTTAAATACAAATTAAGTTCTACTCTAGAAATCGACTCTTTTCGCACCTACTTTGTATATCAAGTATAGTATATTGTGGACGATTTGTCAATGTTTATTGAGATAGTGCCTTATTTAAAAAGACAGATAGTTCCTCACCTTTTACCTCTCGAAAAGCATTAGGTTTTAAATTACCTAGCTTTATATTCATAATTCTTTCACGTTTTAAGTCGGCGACTTCTTGGAAAAGCGCCGAACACATTCTTCTGATTTGGTGTTTTTTACCTTCTGTCAGAGTTATTCTGAAAGTAAAATCATTTATTATATTTACTTTGCATTTTTTAGTTACATATCCCTCTATATTTACCCCAGCTTCCATTTTTTGCTTAAAATTTGAGCGTAATTTATTTAAAGTTTTTACAACATATTCTTTCTCATGAAAATATTTTGGATTTAACAATTGGTCTGTGATACGTCCATCATTTGTCAATATTATTAGTCCATGAGAATTTTTATCCAATCTGCCAATAGGAAAAACATCTCGCGATATTGTGGTGTTTTTTATATTTTGTTTAATGTCTTGCTCTTTTTCCTGAGGAGAGTGAGTAATAACACCGACAGGTTTATTGTAAGCAAAGTAGGCATAAATTTTTGGGTTTTTGTTGTTTTTTATTTCTACAATATCAGATTCATTTACCCGACTGCCGAGTATTGCCAATTTGCCGTTAATGAAAACTTTTTTTTCTTTTACCAGGTCATCAGCTCCTCTTCTGGTAGAGATTTTTTTCCAAGCCAGATATTTGTTTATTCGCATTGGATATATATTTTCCAATAGAGTGATTTTTATTATAAATTTTTACTTATGACTTTTTCCTGCGCTTGCCGGGACAGCAATAGCATTAGGTCCATAATATACTTTTCTTGCGGAGAGAACGAGTAGGGTAATTACCAAGATAAGCAAAAGCCATCCCAATAGAGTATTTGGGAAAAAACTATCTCCAAATAAGAAAGCCAATGCTCCTTGCTGTATCTCTGCCCTTCCCTCTATGGTATTTTTTGCATAAGCGAAAACTTCTTCTTGGGTCTTACTGTCAACTATTGTGTATGCAAGATTGGCTGTAACTACAATAATTTTACCTACTTCTGCATTAGTCGTTACTTTTATTCTTATACGAACACTGCCTTCTTCTTGTGAATTTAAGCTGTCAATATTAGCTAAAGTAGTACTATTTTCAGGAGAAAAATAACCTCTGTTCGTTTCTAGAAATTCCAGTTCTTTTGGAATGGAAATTTGTAAAACAACATCTTTGAGATTTTTTGAAGAAACATTTTTATAATTAACCACATATTCCACGATATCTCCTATTTTTATTGTTTCACCGTCTCGACTGACACTTAATGAGACAAGTGATGGTTTAGAATTTTCAGTAGTATTTGTGTTAGTAACCACTGTTGTATTTCTGTAAATGGTATTTGTGTTTGTATTAACAACAGTTGGGCTGATAGTTCTAAAACTTAAAATACTGCCACGGGAAGTCCCATATTGATTTACCACTACTGCTCGGTAATAATATGTTACGCCTGACGCAAGATTAAATAAACTCTCATAGAAAGGACTTGATTGTGCGTTACCTATGTTTTTGTTAAGAGTTGTGTTTCCTAATGCTTGAGTTGTTCCGTATTCAAAATATCCAGTAGTATAAACAGCATTATTTACCAAACCAAGGCCATTTAATCTGGCGCTTGATTGACCGATATTTGTAGCAATAGCTGTAATGGCTGTTGGCGTGCACGTATTATAACCATATGTATTACTCCCACATGTGTTGTTATATGTGTATCCGCCATTTGTTACAAAAGTCAAAGTATTACCATAAACAGTTGTTCCACCATTACCCCGAGCTGCTGCTCTGTAATAATAGGTAGTATTTGAATTAAGATTATACAATGATTCACTAAAGTTTCCCGCATAAGTTCCTTGGTTTATTCTGCTAGTTGAAGTGTAAAGGCGACTGTAAGAAGTGCCCCATTCAAACCATCTTGTAGCATAAGAACCATTAGGGTCAATATAACCATTTAAGACAATGGAAGTATCATTAAGTCCTGTTACGTAATATGTTGTTACAATAGGTCTGTTCGTATAACCATAACAGTTATAAGTATTACAATAATCATAATCATCACTTGTAGTTGTAAAAGTTCTTTGATTACCGTAAACGGTTGTTCCATTATTACCCCGAGCTACTGCGCGAAAATAATATGTGGTATCTTCTTCAAGACCGCTTAAATAATAATTATAATTAGTACTGATATTTGAACCGTAACTAACCCGATTGGTTTGATTATAATAATTTGAGTTAGTGCCCCATTCAAACCAAGCACTTACATTTGTATTGCCATTTGAACTAACATAACCATTAAGAGTTGCATAATTATCACCTATATTAGTGGCTGAACTTGTACTAACATCTGGAATTAAATTTTGTTGGCTATCAACTACAACCGTTACCGAATCATTAGCTAACCCGTTACTATCACTACAATTAATATTGTAAGTTGTTGTGTTGGTTAAAGCTCCAGTATAGAAATTACCAGAAGTAAGATTATTTGTGTTGAAGTTTGTACCTACACAAGATGTCGCATCAGTGGATGACCAACGAAGGTATGTTGAACCGCCATAATTTACATTTAAACTGTCTGCGGTTAAAGAGACGGTTGGGTTTGAAACAGATTGTGGTGCTACACTAACAGTTATTGAATCGGTTGTTGACCCGCTACTGTTATTGCAAGTGATACCAAAAGTAGTATTTGAAAACAAACTGCCTGTTGATTGGTTTCCTGAAGTTGCTTTATTTCCAGACCATCCACCGCTGGCATAACAAGATGTCGCATTGATAGATGACCAGTATATTACAGAAGAGTTTCCATAAGATACGAATATTGGATTGGCATAAATCGTAATACTCGGAGTTTGAGGGATAGGGGAATTAACCACAACCGTTACAGAATCACTAGCTGACCCGTTACTATCACTGCAATTAATATTGTAAGTTGTTGTATTAGTTAAAGTTCCAGTGTAGAAACTGCCGGAGGTAAGATTATTTGTGTTGAAGTTTGTACCTACACAAGATGTCGCATCAGTGGATGACCAACGAAGGTATGTTGAACCGCCATAATTTACATTTAAACTGTCTGCGGTTAAAGAGACGGTTGTAGCTAAGGCGACCGTTGCAACAGAAAAAAGACTGAAGAGTACTATAACACCCAGTATTAGCCCTAAAAATAATTTTATTTTTTTATTCATACAATAATTAAGAGTAAAAAATTAGCTTTTTCACTCTTTAAAGATGATGATAGTATATCACCTTATATGAAAAAGTCAAGAGACTAAAAGATTTCCTTACTCATATCTTAATGCGTCAATTGGATTTAATTGCGCAGCGCGTCTTGCGGGATAGTAACCGAAAACAATACCGATTCCAGTCGACACTCCGAAAGCTAAAAATATTGAGAAAAGTGAAACTTGTGTGGCTATTATTCCAGTTGAAGTTACTATGAAGGAAATAAACCACCCCAAAATAATTCCTAAGGCTCCGCCAATGAAAGTGAGCATAACGGCTTCCGACAGAAATTGTAGATTAATATCTCGTTTTTTTGCTCCAATTGCTTTTCTTAAACCGATTTCTTTAGTACGCTCGGTAACAGTTGTTAGCATCATGTTCATGATGCCTATTCCGCCGACTAAAAGTGAAATTGAAGCGATCGCCGCCAAGAAAATAGTAAAAGTATCTATTACGGTGGTTAATGTGCCCAAAATGTCTTCTTGGGAAATTACTGAAAAATCCGCTTCATCCACGCGATGTTTGTCCAAAAGCGCATTGATGATTAAATCTTTAACTTCTGTCATTCTATTTTTATCAGTGACAGAAACAGACATTGTGGAGAGATAATCTACTCCAGATAAAATTTTCTGCATCGTGGAAAGAGGAACAAAAATCATATCATCTAGACCGGAAAATCCGGCTCCACCCTTTGCGACCATTACTCCTATGATATTAAAATTAACCTTATTGATACGGATAGTTTTACCAAGTGGGTCAACGTCCGCAAATAAATCAGTTGCAACCGTTGCTCCTAAAACCGCCTGTCTGCCCATACCTCTCTCATTGGCATCAGAAATAAAACTTCCGTTAGCAAGATTTACGTTATGCACGTTCATATAATCCGGAATCACTCCGGTTATAGTGGTGTTTGTGTTATTACCCATAGCTACCACTTGAAATCTACGGGAAACTTCAGGCGAAATAGCCGCAACACCATCGATAGTTTTTACAACGTCAATATCTTCATTTTTTAGAGTTTGAGCTGTGCCACGGCCGGAAGAAACTATGCCTCGCCCTGGTTGTACTATTCCCGGAAGAATTGTTAAAAGATTTGAGCCAAGACTTTCAATACTTGATTGGATAGATTGTTTAGCGCCGTTACCTATAGAAACCATAGCAATAACCGAAGCAATACCTATCACAATACCAAGCATCGTAAGACCTGAGCGTGCCTTATTAGCAGATAATGAATTATATGTTTCATTTGCTATGTCTATTATTTTCATATAATTTTGTTAGAATAATGCTCTTCATAATTAATTACTCTTTTTTATGTGTTGTTTTATTTTCAGTAAGCTCACCATCTTTTATAAAAAGAATTCTATCAGCATGTTCGGCTATTTCTTGTTCATGGGTAATGAGAATTACGGTACGACCTAATTCTTTATTTAATTTTTGAAAAGTACCGATAACAATTTCTCCTGTTTTTGAATCTAAGTTTCCTGTTGGTTCGTCAGCTAAAATGAGTGATGGATTATTTACAAGGGCTCTGGCAATTGCCACTCGTTGAATTTGACCACCGGAAAGCTGATTTGAAAGATGATGAAAATGAGCCTCATCAAGTCCGGTAGATATAAGCGCGTTTTTCGCTCTTTTTTCTCGAAGAGGACCATGTATGCCAGCGTATACTAGAGGTAACATTACATTCCGCAATACTGTTGTTCTCGGTAACAGATTAAAGGATTGAAAGACGAAACCAATTTTATCTCTCCTAATATCCGCAAGCTCATCGTCTGATAAGGTAGAGACATCTTTATCATCCAGTAAATATGTTCCATCCGTCGGACTATCAAGTGCTCCTAAAATATGCATCAAAGTTGATTTACCACTCCCTGATGGTCCCATGATAGCTACAAATTCTCCATCTGCAATACTGAAAGAAACATTATTTAATGCCTTGAATTCAACATCTCCCGTCTTGTAGGTTTTTGTAATATTTTTTATTTCAATCATAAAATAGATAAAACAATAAAAATTTTAGCGTGAAGTGCTGGTTCCTCTGCTTCCCGTACCACCACCAAAAATATTAGGTGCTGTTGTTGTGACTGCTGTTGGCAGTATTGTCCTAGTGACAATTTCATCACCTTCTTTTATTCCAAAGATAATTTCACTTTCTCCATCATTAGATAAGCCAACTCCCACTATAATTTTATTTGGAGCAATTTTAGAGATGGAACCTATTAATCCTTTTGCCGGTGGTATTAAAGGCGTACTGAATTTCTCAATATAACTCTTTCCGGCTTGTGATTTTAGGGCGCTATTTGGGACTACCAGCACATCTTGTTTTATATCTGTAGTAATTTCTGTATTGACGCTCATTCCTGTTTTCACTCTTTCATCTTGAGTATCAAAACTTATTTTTACAATATAAGTCACTACTCCTTGCGATACTGTGCCAACGGAGTCAATCTCTGTTACAACACCTGAAATAGCAAGGTCGGAGACAGCGTCAAAAGTAAGGGTTGCTTTTTCTCCGATTTTTATTTTTGCGACATCAACTTCATTAAGTGAAATTTCAGCTATTTGTTTGTCAGTCATTAGTGTCGCAACTACAGTGCTTGTACTTACCGAATCTCCCTTTTTAATATTTACGATAGCGATTGTTCCGGCAAAAGGGGCACGAATAAAATAATCTGCTAATTTGTCTTTTGCATCTTGTAGCGCATTCTCTTTTTGTTTTACCGAAAGTTCTGAAGATTGTATGTCTAAGTCGGAATTCAAAAATGCATCTTTGTAATCTTTTATATTTGTCTTAACTAGAAAAAGATTGTCAAGATGTCCATTAATTGTATTTTCATAAGCAGATAGAGTATTTTGAGAAGAAGAAAAACCGGAGGAACTATTAGAATCTTCTGCCATAAAATCTACATAATTGCGCAAATTTTTTGTTGCATCAGCGACAAGTTTGGTTGTTTCATAGGTTTGGTTAATTATTTTCTCAACATCTTCTCTTGGGGAATTCCGATCTAACGTCCTGTAATATATCCTGTTGGTTTCAAAGGCCTTATTGGCGTTATAGTACAAAGTTTCGGCCGTATCTCTATAGTCTTGTGCTGTTCCTCCGCTTATGCGCGCTGCGTTATCTGTAAGGTTTTCATTAGCAAACATTTCTTCAAGTCCAGTTACGGTTAATGGTAAGTCTAAAAATGCGTTTGAAACAGCGCTGAATCCATCATCATAAGCTTTTATTAAGTCAGCATTCAAATTTTCATTTGATTTTTCAATCTTTAACTTTTTCAAAGAAATTTTTGCAGTTTCCAAACTTATTTCTGCGTCGCGGACAGATTTTTGTGCATCTCTTGCATCAATTTTCGCAATGAGCGCACCAATTCCGACTTTTTTTCCACTTTGTGCGCCAATATATGTTATATCTCCGGAAACTTTTGATTTTATGTCTATTTGATTTAAACTGGAAACTTGACCACTACCGAAAACAGAAATAATAATCGTTCCTTTTTCCACTTTAGCTGTTATGTAACGTGTATCACCGGCTGTATTTGTGAATTTTTTATATCCCCAATATCCAAGAAGTAAAATTACTATCAGCATAATAATACTTATTACTTTATGGGAAAAAACATATAATTTTATTTTATTAATATAGCTTTTCATAGATTAATGATGATTATAGCATATTTATAATGATATATCTTGTGAATTTTTGATTTCAGAATAGAAAAATAATCTATCTTTTTTAAATAAAAATTCTGCTATGTGAAAAATCGTGTATGTGATAAAAAATGCGCCCAAAACGTCAATGGAATAATGTAAGTGTCCCATTAAAACAATCAAGCCGAATACAATTGAAGAAATTATAAAAATATATCGCAAGGTTTTTTCTTGCCAAAAAGTCAGAGCCATTAAGAAGGGAAGACCTGTATGTCCTGAAAAAAATAAATCACCATCAAAAATAAGTTTGCTAAAAAAACCCACGCTATCAATATTTATTTGAGTCGGGAATGGTCCGAGGTGAGTTAGGCTTATAAAAACTGACCTGATAATGATAAAAAGAGCTACAGCTTTTAAGCTAAAAGGAATTTTTTTAGGATTATATAAAAGTGTTAAGGTCGTAAAAATCCAAAATACAAGAGACCCGTAAATAAAAATATTATCAACGTCAAAAACCGGAATATTGCTTAAAATTATATCAGTTACCGACAAGCTGGCTTCTTTTGTGGCATAAGTGCCTGCAAGGTAGTTGATTATCAGACTTAAAATTAAAAATAAAAAGCCGACTACTAATGATGTGATAAATTTTTTATCCTGCATAATATATTTCCATTTTTGTACGTAAATTTTCATATTTATCTTATCTCTATATATTTTTGATTTACTGATTTACGTTTAATTACCTCAGAAAAAAAATATGACGCATAAATAAAAGCCATTTTTAATAACCCAAAATGAGTTATTCTTCTTCCTGATGAATACATTATGAAGTCTGGTTCAAATTTTACTTTACCAAATGCGCTTGCGCGCCTGGCTGTATTTGTGTCGTCGCCAAAAAACTCTATTTGAGTGTCAAAGCCCTTCATTTTTTCTAGAGTTTCTCTTTTTATAACTAAATTTCCCCCAACGGCCATATAACTAATTATCCGATACATTATTATTGCAAGTGCCCAATAGATTTTAATTAAAAATGATTTCCATGCCAATATATCGTAAAAAAAATATGGCCCACTTAAGCACACCAAACTGTTATTTTTCTTGAATTCACTGATGATTTGTTCAATCCACCCAGGTGGCATTTTTGTATCTGCGTCAATGAAAGCCAAAATATTTCCGCTTGATTCAATAAAACCTCTTTGTCGCGCCCGAGTAACGCCTTTATTGTTTTCTTTAACAATCCTGACACTTTTATATTTTCCAGCCATCTCCGCTGTTTTATCCGTGCTTGCATTATCAACTACAATAATTTCAAAAACTTTCCCATTGGAATTTTTAATTGCATTTTCCAAACACGCGTCTATATATTTTTCTTCGTTATATGCCGGAATTATTAAGCTTATTTTAAAATCTCTTTCCTTTTCCATAAATTATCTGATTGTTTTTCACTACAACCCTGCTGTTTTCTACTATTAATTGTACTCTTATTAAACCATATTAGAACTTATTTTCAAAATAAATAATACTACTAAAAGAAAACCCCCGACAATGGATTGTCGAGGGGTAAATCTGTATCTCAATGAACACTCACTTCTTAAGGGCGGAGATGACAACGTACGCACGATAGATGTTATTTTCAGTTTCCACGGTCCGTGTTTTAATTTGCTCGGTGTGGATTTCATATCCGCTTGCTTCGAAGAATTCTTCCAACAGCTTTGCGCTTCTCACTGTGGCATTATGAAACGCTGTCATGGAATCTGGTCCGAAACCAAATCCTTCTGCGACCCAGCGACCATCTTTTTCAGCCATGTCATGCACTAAAAGCGAAAGCCGTTGGTTTGTCAAATGATACTGATCAACATTCTCGGAAGGACTAATGTTGAAAGCAATGAATATCGCAATAAGAAGAATAATATATATTAAAGGCAACGGAAACGTAAATCGTTTCATGACATTCTCCTAAATAATGAGTGTTTAAACATCGAAGAACTATTCTGTATATTATAGCATATATCTATACCATTTGTCAATACTACCTCAACATCTTATATGTCTCACACTGAGACAACAAAAAAGCCTTTACTTTTTGGCTTTTTTAGAGTTTCTATTTTGGTGTCCTCAGTAGGGTAATCTTTCCTTACAGGAACAGTATACCTTTTTGATTTATTCAAAACCAGTTTTTCATAAATAACAAAAAGCTTTTCGCTTCCTACGCAAAGCCAAACGGTTGGCTTCTTTCGGGCACAAAAATATACCTTGTTTATTTTGGTGCCCTCAGTAGGAATCGAACCTACATCGCAAACTCCGCAAGCTCGCATTCTATCCATTAAACTATGAGGGCTTTATTTGCCTTTGCAATTGAAGATTAACAGTTTTTATTAAAAAACTCAAATTAAAAACCCAAAGAATCCATTATTTTTTCAGATGGATGTTCCTTCATTTCTTCTTCGGAAACATTTTTTGACAGCATAAAATTCTTTATTTTTTCGGCAAAATCTTGCTCTACAGGCATTGAAATTATTGGCATAAACAATCTCTCTGATTTTATAAAAAGCAAAGGTTTTTCTCCGTCTATTTTTACCCAAAAAGATTTTATATTTTTGTAAGGGAAAAGACGATTTCTGATTTTTAATCCTTTTTCATTCAATTCATAAAAAACCAAATCCGGTTTTTTAATAGCAAAAGCTCCAAGCAGTACTCCACCTATAATTAAAAGTAAACCAAAAAAATAATTACTATAAATAAATGACGCAATTGAGCCTGCCACAACAATAACACCAAGCGCCCAGAACCAATCATTGCCCCGTTCTTTTTCTTCATATTCCAGCGCTGTCCATTCTAATTTTTCATCTGAATCCATTTAGTATAATTATACTAACCTTTAGTATTTAAAGCAAAATATTCAACAAGAGTAGTTTTCGTCAGCTTTTCTTTTCTTAAGATTCAATCATTCCAATTTTATTTGCAACATAATCGTGAAATTTTTTTTGACTTTCATTTCCAAATGCTGATACCCAATTTAAATGTTTTGCCATTTTTTCAGCAGTAAGATTACCCAACCTAAAATCATTATAAAAATCTTTATCTCCTCCTCCCAGTTCTTTAGGATTGACTTTTTCAAGATTAATTTCTCCATCCCTTTCTTCCAGCTCTTTTAATATAGATATTAAATCTTGAAAAATTTTTACACTCTCTTGTTCATTTGTAGACATATTTTCCATAGTAGATAGTATATCAGATATTAAGAATAAAAAACAAACACTATGCGGAGGCGGTGAGATTCGCCGATACTGCGGCGGGTGCTTTTCCATCTCACTGCGTTCGCAAGGAAAAGCCTTTCGAACCTCACACAGAAACAAATAAATTTGTTTCTTCGCCTCCTTAATTCATAAAAAGAGTATACCATAAAAGATATACTCTTTTTATTCATGCGGAGGCGGTGAGATTCGAACTCACGAGACCCTTTCAGGTCTAATAGTTTTCAAGACTATCTCCATAGACCACTCGGACACGCCTCCTTTTTTATGACAATGGCTTGGAGAAAATTTCTTTTATATCACTCCATTTCTTCTTAGCAACGAAGAAAATATAAACAATTTCCAAAATTCCTCCGGTATTCAACACAAGAAGCGCCAAGAACCAGATTTTTTTATGATTTTTAGCAGCAATCCATAATGAACAACCTTTCCAAAACAAAACCCATAATAAAAAAGGAATAAATACCCAACTATTACTTATTAAAAACGGATTTAATTGATTCATATAATATATTATACCAGAAATAATTTTTTTATGCTATCCGGTGGTGAGACTTGGTAAAGTTAATTAAACGCACTTTGTGTGTTGCCAAGCTCTACTACCGGGTGCTAGTATTTTGTTATGAAGTTTCTAGGCATTGATTATGGGACAAAAAGAATAGGCGTGGCCATATCAGATGAAGAAGGAGTTTTGGCTTTTCCCAAAGAGATTGTGTTAAATGATTCAAATAGCTTTAAAAAGCTTGGTGAGATTATAGGAACAGAGAATATTTCGGAAATTGTGATTGGGGAATCGGTAGATTTTTCCGGAAAATTAAATGTTCTATCGGCAAGAATTGAAATTTTCATTTCAGAGCTTAAGGATAAATTTAAATTGCCAATTCGTAAACAAAAAGAATTTTTAACATCAATTGAAGCTCGTAAGGGAGGAAATAGTAAAAAAAGCTTTAATCAATCTCAAGCGCATAGTAAATTAAAACAAATTAAAAGTGGCCGAATAGATGCCTCTGCCGCCGCGCTTATCTTACAAAGATATTTGGATAAGGTAAATAATTATAATAAAAAATAAAATGATAAATTTAGAAGATTTTAAAAAAGTTGATATTATAGTGGGTAAAATTTTGTCAGCAGAAAAAGTTCCAGATACTGATAAACTGTTAAAATTGTCCGTTGATTTAGCTGAGGGAAAACCAAGACAGATAGTTTCAGGAATTTCTTTATATTTTCCGGACTGCAATGTTTTAATCGGTAAAAAATGCATGTTTATTGCTAATTTGGAAACAAGAGTGATTCGTGGAATTGAAAGTCAGGGGATGATATTGGCAGTTTCCACCGAAGATGGTAAGTTTTCTTTGCTTGAACCAAACGATGAAATTCCTGCCGGGACACGGGCAAAGTAAAATAATAGCAAGATAAGTCAGAATATCGTATAATATTATTATGTCTATGAACTCATTTAATAGATTTTTCCCGACACCAAAATTTCTTGAGTTGCCTTCTTTTGGTTTAGATATTTCAGACGAATCTATAAAATTTATGGAGCTGGTTAAAACAAAAAAAGGCATCAAAGTAAATCATTACGGAGAGAAAAAAATTCCAGCAGGAATTATTGAGTCGGGCAAGATTAAAGACCTAAAACAAATGGAGGAGGTCTTGGTGTCGCTTAGAAAGGAAGAGGGAATAAAATCTGTTCGTGTTTCTTTGTCAGAAGAGCAAGTGTATATTTTTAATCTTAAATTAGAAAAATTGGGTTTAGAAAATATTAGAGAAAGCATTGAGCTTTCTCTTGAAGAATACATACCAATATCGGCGCAAGATGCGATATTTGATTATGAGTTATTGAGTGAAGATGAACAAAGTTTAAAACTGCAGGTTGCTGCTATATCAAAGAATGTAATAGAAGAGTATCTTTCTGTTTTTAAAAATTCCAGGATCTCTGTTAAATCATTTGAACTTGAAGCGCAGGCGATTTCCAGGTCTGTTATTAAAAAGGGCGACTTGGAGACTTATATGATAGTAGATTTTGGAAAAAAACACACAGGTATTTTTATCATATCCCGCGGAATAATAATATTTACCTCTACGTTGGATGTAGGCGGGCGTATGCTCTCTGAAATGATTGAAAAAAATTTCAAAATAAGTTTTGAAGAAGCAGAAAAAAAGAAAAAAGAATTTGGTTTAAGACGTAATGCTACAAACAGAGAAGTATTTTCCGTGCTTTTAAATGGTGTTTCTATTTTGCGCGACGAAATAGTAAAACATTTTTTATATTGGCATACACATAAAGATGAGGAAGGTAAAGATAGACCGCTGATAAAAAAAGTAATCCTTAGCGGTGGCGATTCTAATTTGATAGGACTTTCCGAGTATCTTTCCGTTAGTATGAAAATTAATGTAGAAATAGCCAATGTTTGGGTTAATATAACAGATACGGGGAAGTATGTTCCAGAAATAAGTTTAGATGAGTCGTTAAAATTTGCGTCTGCTTTAGGGCTCGCATTAGGAAATTTTGAACATGATTAATTTAATTCCAAACGAAGAGAAGAAAAAAATGTCCAAAGATTTTTATCTTAGACTTATAACTATGTTTTTTGTGATGCTGAGCGTCTCTTTATTGATTGCCTCCATTTTAATTTTGCCATCCTACTTTTTTTCTTCAATAGAAGAGGATGTTATTGATACAAAAATAAAATCACAAGAGAAATCCATATCTTTACCTGACCCAAATACATTAATGATTATTAAAGATTTAGAAAATAAATTAAATTCAGTTGAGAATTATGAAAAAAATAAATATGTTTTTTCTACTAAAGTGATAAATGAAATTATATTAAAAAAAATACCCAATATTAAAATTACAGAAATTTTTTACCAAAATGACCCGCAAACAGGCAAGAAAATAAGTATCAGCGGTAAAGCATCAAGTCGTGAAGTTTTACTTTCATTCCGTCGAGCGCTTGAAGATGATGCGGCTTTTTCAAAAATTGATTTACCGATTTCTAATTTTGTAAAAGGGTCCGATATTAAATTTTATTTGAGTTTAATTCCTTCATAATATGCAATTTTTATTTCAAAAAAAATCATTAACTTTTTCCATAATACTTTTTGTGTTTTCTTGTTTTGTTTTTCTATTTTTATACAGCAATATAAATAATAATAAAAAAGCATTACAGTTGGCGCAAGAAAAATGGCAAGTAGAGGCTATGCGTAGGGAAAATGCAAGGTCTCTCGCCAATTCAATTAAAGCGATAGAATCAGAAAAAATCTTACTCGAAACGCATTTTATACAAAGCTCTGATGTTGTTCCGTTTTTAGATATAATTGAAAAATTATCTCTGGAAGTAGGAGCTAAAACTGAAATTATTTCTGTTGATGTGAAAGACAGTTCATCGCTTGTCGTTGAAGTAGAAGCGTTAGGAAATTTTGAAACCATTTATAAGTTAGTATTGCTTCTGGAAAACTCTCCATACAATCTTGAATTTGTTCTAGTAGATATTCAAAATTCAAATCCGCAAAACGTATCTATTAGTAAAAGTAATAAAAATCAACAATGGATGGCTACTTTTAAAATAAAGCTCTTGAGTTTTGTAAATTAACGGATAAAACAATATGGAAATAAAATTTTTAAAAAAGAAAAAGAATTTTACAAAAGGAGATTTAAACACTAAGCCGGATCTTTATTGGAGATATATTCTTTATATGACATTTACACTGATTTTTGCTTCTTTTGCTTTTGGCTTATATCTTTTTATAAAAATAAACAAAGAATCAAACCTACCAGTCATAAATACCGATGAACAAAAAACAATTAAAAAAGAAAGGATTGATAAAGTGCTAGAATATTTTGAGGAACGTAAAAATAAATCTATTGAAATCCTAAATTCTCCTTCACCTATTATTGACCCATCGTTGTAATTTTGGTGCCCTTGGTAGGAATCGAACCTACATCAAAGCCTTAGAAGAGCTTCGTTCTATCCATTGAACTACAAGGGCAGTGTGCGCGCTGAGGGACTTGAACCCCCGACCTTCTCAGTGTAAATGAGTTGCTCTACCAACTGAGCTAAGCGCGCATGTATTTTTTTATGATAATTTACTTCACTATGGCTATTCTAGCTTATTTTATATATTATTTCAATTATGACAATAAAGATTCTATATGAAGATTCTGATATTTTAGCAATAGAAAAACCTTCTGGTGTTTCTATGCACTCTGACGGACGCAGTAAAGAAAAAACTATTTCTGATTGGTTTTTAAAAAATTACCCCAAGACAAAAAATGTCGGGGAATCTATTTTTACAAATGGTAAAGAAATAAAAAAATCGGGAATTGTTCACAGATTGGATAAAGAAACTTCTGGAGTAATGCTTTTGGCCAAAAATGAAAAAGCGCATGAATTTTTAAAAAATCAGTTTAAGGAGAGAATCGTGAAGAAAACTTATCATGCAATTGTTTCTGGTTGGGTTAAAAACGACCATGGCACGATAAATAAACCAATCGGTCGAAGTCCGAAAGATTTTCGTCGCCACCTTGCCGGCCGTGGGGTAAGAGGGAAGCTTCGCGAAGCTATTACCGAATATAAGGTTTTGAAAAGATTTAAAATTTCAACCAATAAGTTTACTTATTTAGAAATACATCCAAAAACCGGACGAACTCATCAAATTCGCGTGCATATGAAATTTATAAATCATCCGGTAGCTTGCGACTCTCTCTATAATCCTGGCAAACCATGCCCTAAAGGTCTCAAAAGACTAGGGCTTCACGCTAAATCCATAGAATTTAAAAATCTAAAAGAAAAAACTATCAAAATAGAATCACCATTACCTCGTGAGTTTGAGAAAGTGGTAAAATAATACTATGAAGGCTGAAACAAAATCATGCCAAAACTGCAAAAAAGGTTTCACAATAGAATCTGAAGATTTTAATTTTTATGAAAAAATAAAAGTTCCTCCACCGACTTGGTGTCCGGAATGCAGAATGGTGCGACGTCTTTCTTTTATAAATGTTTGGAGTATTTATTGGCGTAGTTGCGATAAGTGTGGGAATAAAACTATATCTTTATATCCACCAGAACAAAAAATTACCAGTTATTGTTCAGAATGTTGGTGGAGTGATTCTTGGGATGGCACAGAATATGCCATGGATTATGACCCTTTAAGGCCATTTTTAGAACAAGTTAAAGAACTTAGTAACAAAACTCCATACATGGCGCTCGAAAGTTTATATACTAGTATAAAAAATTCAAATTATTCCAATGGTATAGCCTGGTGTAAAGACTGCTATTTAGTTTTTTGGGCTGATTATTGTGATAATGTTTTTTACTCTTCTTTATTAAATGGATTAAAATATAGCGCGGATTGTATTAGGGGATATAATTCGGAATTATGTTATGAATCCATAGGCTTTACAAAAAATTATATGACATTTTTTTCAGATGAGTGTGATAATTGCGTAAATGTATGGTTTTCTCGCAATTGTTATGGTTGTACTGATTGTGTGGGATGCGTGAATCTTCGAGGAGCGACTAATTTTATTTTTAATGTTAAATATTCAAAAGAAGAATACGAGAAAGAATTAAAAAAACTTGGATTGGATTCTTGGACCAAATTACGCGAATTTGAAAAAGAAGCCCATGATTTTTGGCTTGCCAAACCATATAGAGAATACAATGGTCATTCCTTAAATTTTAATGTAACAGGTGAACATGTGTATACATCCAAAAATTCCAAAGAAATGTATATCGTAAATGGCGCAGAAAATTGTAAATGGTGTCAATTTATAACTGTTCCTCCGGCAAAAGATTGTTGGGATTATTCTGGTTGGGGTAATAATGCATCTATGGTTTATGAATGTTTTGGAGTGGGCGAAAATGTTAATAATATAAAATTTTCTTACGAATGTTTTCCAGATTCACTTAATTTAGAATATTGTTCTTGGTGTATTGCCGGTAAAAATAATTTTGGCTGTTTTAATTTAAAGAGAAAGAAATACTGTATTCTTAATAAAGAATATTCAAAAGAAGAATATGAAAAGCTCAGAGATAAAATCATAAAAGATATGAAAACTAATCCGTATGTAGACAAACTTGGACGTAAGTATTTTTATGGAGAATTTTTTCCGCCAGAAATGAGTAAATTTCCTTATAATAAATCTAATGCCATGAAATTTTTACCAAAAACCAAGGAAGAAGCATTAGCGGAAGGGTATAATTGGAGCGATATGGAAGATACTGTGTATAACGTTTCAAAATCAGCTGATTCTTTGCCGGAAAGAATTATCGACACCAAAGATGATATTTTAAATGAAATAATTAAATGCGGGAATTGCGGTAATGGATATAAAATAACCCAAGGAGAATTAAATTTACTTCGCAAGATGAACCTGCCTATTCCCCGTGAATGTCCAAAATGTCGAGAAAATAAGCGTTTTGCTAGAATGACCAAACCCAAATTATATAACAGAACTTGTATGAAATGTAACGCTAACATTTACACTCCTTACTCTTCGGAAGACCCTAAAACAGTTTATTGTGTTAAATGCTACCAGGGTGAATTTTTATAAAAAACTTAAACCTGCCCCGTACCGAGCCTTGCTCTGGTTCGGGGTTTGCCTTTGAAAAATCTTTATGTTAAAGTGTTTTTACTATGGCAGGAAATAAAATTGATAAAACAAAACTTACTTCAGTTGACGTTGAAGAAAGAAAAAAACTTAATTTTAATGCTGGAGACACAGTGCGTGTTTGGTCTAAAGTTTTAGATGAAAAAAACAAAATACGTTTACAAGCCTTTGAAGGTATAGTATTAGCTCGCAAGCATGGCATGGAGATTGGTGCCACTTTTACAGTCAGAAGAATTGCTTCAGGAGTTGGAGTAGAAAGAATTTTTCCTCTTTATTCGCCGGCAATTGATAAAATTGAAATAACTAAAAAATCTCGCGCTCGCAAATCAAAACTTTATTACATTCGTGTTAAAGCGGTAAAAGACGTTCGTCGAAAATTGCGTTCAGTGGTGTTAGAAAACGAAGACGAAACCAAGAAAGAAGAATAAAAATCACAAGGATTAAAAATTTCTGAGCCTTCGCCCTCGGAGTCATAAGGACAAGGGACCCACGACTCTTAAAATTTTCAATCCTTGTGATTTTTTTGATTGTGTTAAAATTAAATAATGCGCGGGTGGAGAAACGGTAGACTCGCCATCTTGAGGTGGTGGTGCCGCAAGGCATGGGGGTTCAAGTCCCCCCCCGCGCACAAAATTTTTTTAAAAAATTTTGTGTTAAAATTGGTGTATGGAATTAGAAGATAAAATAGTAGTAATTACGGGAGGAACGAAAGGGCTAGGGAAAGCTCTTGCTCTTTCTTTTCTGAAAAATGGTTCAAAAATTGTGGTATGTTCCCGCAACGAGGATGAGTTGATAAATTTAGAGAAAGATATTTTAGGAATAAAAGCAGATGTTACAAAAGAAGATGAATTACAAAAGGTAATAAATTTTATTAAAGAAAAATTCGGGAAATTGGATATTTGGATTAACAATGCCGGTATTTGGTTACCACATTCATTGTCTGAAGATTTTGACATGGATAAAGTTAAAGAAATGTTTGATGTAAATGTTTTTGGTTCGATGAATGGTTCTAGGGTGGCTTTAAGATTTATTAAAAAACAAGGATTTGGATCTATTTTAAATATAATTTCAGACAGTGCTTTAATTGGTAGACCTATGAGCTCTATGTATAGTGCAAGTAAATGGGCTATGAATGGTTTTACTAAATCAATTCGAGAAGAAAATAAAAATATTTCTATATTTTCTATATATCCAGGTGGTATGAAAACAGATATTTTTGGGGAAAATAAGCCGGAAAATTATGGCGAATTTATGGACCCAAATTCCGTGGCTGATAAAATTGTAGAAAATCTCAAAAAAGATATTCCCGAAGAAGAATTAATTATAAGGCGTTAATTTAAAATTATGCTTTACACAAGAAAAGGAGATAATGGGACAACTAAAACTTTTGGATGCGACCAAAGAATTTCAAAAAGTTCAATTATCGCCGAAGCCCTCGGTTCACTGGATGAAATAAATTCTTTTCTTGGTTTTTGTAAGGTAAAAGCCAGAAAAGAAAAACTTGTCGTGGGTAATATCAAAGGAGACCAGATAATTCATGATGTTCAAAAAAATTTATTTATTGTTCAAGCGGAACTTGCCGGAGCTTCTATGTCCATTGATGAGGAAAAAGTAAAAGAAATAGAAACAATTATTGACTCTATAGAAAAAGAACTCCCGCCGATAAAAACTTTCTTTATCTCCGGAGGCACAGAACTTGCTTCTATTTTTGATATTGCGCGCACTATTTCCCGCAGAGCAGAAAGGAGGGTAGTGGGGGCGACAGAAGAAGGCAAAACTCCCGTGAAGAAATTTACTCTTGCATATCTGAATCGTCTCTCGAGTCTTCTTTACGCTTTCGCCAGATTAGCAAACCATAAATCCGGCATAACGGAAGAAAGCCCAGATTATAAGTAAAAAGTGGCATTTATCTACCCTTTTTGGTATAAATAGCACTGTATGGTGCCTATAGTGTAATGGTTAGCACTAGGGTTTGTGGAACCCTCAGTTCGAGTTCAAATCTCGATAGGCACCCAATTTGAAGAGTATAATTAAGATATTAGTATTAAATAAAAATTAAATATGAGTATAGAGTCAAATATTTTAAAAGGAAATAATGGAAAAGAAAAAGCTAGAATGGAAGTAATGGTTGTTCGCGATTATGTGCTTAGGATGGGAGCTAATGATTATGAACCACCGGCGTTCAAACAAATTTTGGAAGATTTGGAAGCAGGCATAATATCTCCACAACAGGCAATAGAAAATGCTCATAAAATAAAAGAAAGTAAAATGGATAATTATTAAAAATATGCTTTCAAAAAATACCAAAGAAACCGCTCAGATAGCTAAAATATTTCTCAATAAATTATTAAAAAGTAAAAAAGAAAAACGGTGCGCTTTAGTCGTGGGCCTTTCCGGAGATTTAGGCGCTGGCAAAACGGTATTTGCAAAATCCATAGCCAAACATCTTGGAGTAAAAAATAAAGTTTTCAGCCCGACTTTTGTGATTATGAAAAAATACCCTATTAAATTAAAGGGATACAATTTTTTTTTCCACTTAGATGCCTATCGTCTTAAAAATGAAAAAGAATTAATAAATTTAGGTTGGGGAGAGATTATTAACAATAAGAATCATTTAGTTTTTATAGAATGGCCGGAAAACGTGTCTAAAGCCATTCCTTCCGATGCCAGATTTGTTTACATTTCCGGCGGAAATGAAAATAATCATAGAAATTTTAAGTTTAAATAAATTTTATGAAGTTTCAAAAAAATATATGGAGCAATAAAAATCTTATAAAAGTTCTTCAAGAAAATGGCGTGGTAGTTATGCCTACGGACACGATATACGGCATAGTAGGAAAAGCGCAAAGTGAAGAGACGGTTAACCGTATTTACTCTATACGTGACAGAAATCCACAGAAACCTTGTATTATTCTCGTTGGAAATATTGATGAACTTGAAAAATTTTCGATTGTTTTATCAGAAAAACAAAAAAAGACACTTCAAGAATATTGGCCTGGTCCGGTGAGTATTATTTTGGATTGTTTGGATGATAAATTTGAATACTTACATCGCGGCACAAAAACTTTATCATTTCGCATACCAGATTCACGAATGTTGAGAGATTTACTTTTGAAAGTTGGTCCATTGGTTGCTCCTTCTGCGAATCCAGAGAATTTTTCTCCCGCAAAGAATATAGAAGAAGCAAAAAAATATTTTTGGAATTCCGTTGACTTATATATAGATGGTGGAGAACTCAAAGGCAAAGCATCTAAAATCATAAGATTAAAAAATAACGGGTCTATTGCCATAATACGAAAATAATATAAGTAATATTATTTGCACTTCTTGTTTTTTGCTGTAATATGAAAATGTAATATGAAAATTATACAAAACTATGATTTAAAGAAATTAAATACTTTTGGCATATCTGCGCGCGCCAAATTTTTCATTGAAATTCAAAATGAGCTTGATTTGAAAGAACTTTTTAAGCTTCCGGAGTTCAAAGATAATGAAAAATTATTTTTGGGAGGAGGGAGCAATATTTTATTTATGAAAGATTTTAACGGTATTGTTATTTTAAATAAATTAAAGGGAATTGAAATACTGGAAGAAAATTCCGAATATGTCGTTATAAGGTCTATGGGCGGAGAAATCTGGCATGATTTGATAATATTTGCGGTTAATCGCGGATATTGGGGTATAGAAAATTTATCACTTATCCCGGGCACTGTCGGCGCCGCTCCCATGCAAAACATCGGAGCATACGGAGTAGAACTCAAAGACACTCTGGAAAATGTTGAAGCTTATGATATAAAAACAGGAGAAAAAAGGATTTTTAAAAAAAATGAATGCAAATTTGACTACAGATATAGTATTTTTAAGGATGAACTAAAAAGTAAATACTTTATTTCGGCTATAACTTTGAAATTAAGTAAAATAGAGAAAAAAAATATAAATTACAAAATTCTGCAGGAATATTTGGAAAAAAATAAAATTGAAATTAAAAATTCCAAAGATATAAGTGATGCTGTTGCGTATATACGCAAAAGCAAATTGCCTGACCCGGTATTAATAGGCAATGCCGGAAGTTTTTTTAAAAATATTTTTGTGACAAATGAAAAAATGGAAAGTTTTCTTTCAACCTATCCCGAAATGCCTTACTTTAAGGAACCCGCCGACGCTAAAGCTATGTCGGGCAAGGAAGAAAATATAAAAATTCCGGCTAGTTGGCTTATTGAAAAATGCGGATGGAAGGGAAAAAGAATAGGTAATGTTGGGGTGCATGAAAAACAGGCATTGGTTCTTGTAAATTACGGTGGAGCTACCGGGGAAGAAGTAAAAAATTTATCTGAACAAATAATTACCTCGGTTTTTTCCAAATTTGGCTTAACGCTTGAAAGGGAGGTCAATTTGATTTAACAAAATTCTAGTGTATAATTGATAGATTATAAAGTAAGAATTTTATTTTTTAAAAAAAATGAACAAAAATATTTGGTGGTCCTTGATAGTAATTATTGTTGTGGGAATTTTGGTTTTTATTACAATTAACGGTAAAAATACAATGTCAGAAGAACAAATTTCAAAAGTAGGGGATGTTGTTTCTATGAATTATACGGGAACACTGGAAAATGGAACTGTTTTTGATTCTAATGTTGACCCAAAATTTGGGCACGTAGAACCATTTGTTTTCCAATTAGGAGCAGGACAAGTTATTCCAGGTTGGGATAAGGGAATAGTGGGAATGAAAGTTGGTGAGAAAAAATTTCTAAAAATTCCGCCGGAAGATGCTTACGGGTCAACTGGCGCAGGAAGAATAATACCTCCAAATGCGACAATTAATTTTGAAGTTGAATTATTAGGAATTAAGAATTAAACAGTATTTATGGATAAAATATCACCAGAACAAAAAGAAAAATTATATCGTGGCTTGAGAATTGCCCTTATTGCTTTTTTAATTGCTGTCGCTGTTAATTTTTTTACCGATTATAGATATAGCGACAAACAAGAAAACACGATAGCTTTCTCCGGGCACGGAGAAGTTACAGCTGTTCCTGATATTGCGAATGTTTATTTTACCATCAGTAAAGAAGCAAAAACAGTAAAAGAAGCGCAAACTCTCGTTGCGGGGATTGAAAAAAGCTCTTTGGATTTTTTGAAAGAAAATAATATTCTTGAAAAAGATATTAAAACCGCAAATGCTTCCTTTTATCCAAAATATGAATATAAATATGACACTAAAGTATTGATGCCTTGCACTCAATATGGTTGTCCATCTAGGCCAGGGAACAATGTTATTACCGGTTATGTTGCATCAGAATCCATAACAGTAAAAGTTAGAAATACGGATGATGTGGGGAAAATCATGCAAGGGCTCGGGACGTTGGGTGTTTCTGATTTAAATGGCCCTAATTTCTCCATAGATGATGAAGATGAGCTAAAAGCAGAAGCAAGGAAAAATGCGATAGATGATGCTAAGAAAAAAGCAAAAGTTTTAGCAAAAGATCTGGGTATCCGTTTAGGCAAGATTGTTTCCTTTAGTGAGTTCGGCAATTATCTCGTTCCTATGTATGCTAAAACAATGATGGCAGAAGATGCCTCTAGTAATCCTGCTCCCGCTCAAATACCAAAAGGAGAAAACACAATAAGCTCGGATATCACAATTACCTATAGAATAAGATAAAAAACTTCACTGATATTGACTATTTTGTGAAAAAAGAGTAATCTTAAAAAAGCCCTTGAAAGGGGGCTTTTTTAAAAGATTTACGCCAAAGATACATAAAATGTCAAAAATCAGCGAGTATTTAAAAGAAACAAAGACAGAATTAAAACATGTAATTTGGCCCAATAGACGCCAGACTATTTTTTATACTGTAATTGTAATTGCATTATCTGTTTTTATAGCTTATCTTTTAGGCATTTTTGACTTCATTTTCTTACAAGGATTGCAGAAGTTAATTTCTTTTTAAATTATGTCAAAACAAGAAACACAGGGTACTAGAAATTGGTATGCTATTCACACTTATGCTGGATATGAAAATGTCGTCCTTCGTAATTTGAAGCAACGCATTGATTCTTTGGGTATGGATGACAAAATTTTTAATGTTATAGTGCCGATTGAAAAAAAAATAAAAATAAAAGGAGGTAAACGCGTAGAAGTGGAAGAAAAAATTTATCCGGGTTATGTTTTAGTGGATATGATTGTTACGGATGATTCTTGGTATGTTGTTCGCAATACTCCGCGTGTCACAGGTTTCGTCGGCGCCGGAGTAAATCCTGTTCCTCTTAAAAGCGAAGAAGTGGAATATTTATTCAAAAAAATGAATGCAGGCATGGCTAAACATAATATTGACATTGCGATAGATGAAACAGTTTTGATAGTAGATGGTCCATTTAAAGACCTTGAAGGAAAAGTAAATTCTGTTGACAATGAACGCGGAAAAGTAAAAGTGCTTGTCTCAATGTTTGGTCGCGAGACTCCGGTGGAACTTGATTTCTTGCAAGTTAAGAAAACATAAGGTAATCTAAACTACGTACTTAACGTCACAAAATATATATGGCAAAAAAGATAACAAAGAAAATAAAATTACAAATACAAGCCGCAAAAGCCACACCTGCGCCTCCTTTGGGGCCTGCGCTTGGTCAAGCTGGCATAAATATTGGAGATTTCGTAACTAAGTTTAATGCTGCAACTGCTAAAATGGCAGGAGATAAAGTTTCTGTAAATATCACGGTTTATGAAGATAGAAGTTATGATTTTGTTATAAAAACTCCTCCAGCAACGGGACTTATTTTGAAAGCGGCGGGAGTGGAAAAAGGTTCAGGGAAAAATGTTTCCGAAAAAGCTGGAAAAATCACAAAAGCTCAAGCTTGGGAAATTGCTGAAAAGAAAATGAAAGACTTGAATGCGAAAGACAAAGAAGGAGCAATTAAAATTATCGCCGGCTCTGCTAGGAGTATGGGCATCGAAGTAATATAAATTACTTCGATGAAGCTTTTGAGATATTTTGTGAGTAATCGAAACAAAATATCCAAAAGGTGTACTACTCCTGTAAGGAGTTGAGGTTAAAGACTAAAAATTTTTAAAATACAAAAAGCCAACGGGATAACTGTTGGCTTTTTATATTTTTGGGAGTATATTAAAGAGGTGAAAAAGGAAACTAAAAAATACAAGAGGCCTAGTTGGGATGAATATTTTATTGGTATGGCAAATTATGTTGGTTCTAGGGGCACTTGCGACAGGGGAAGAAGCGGATGCGTGATTGCTCGCGATAAAAGAGTTGTTTCTACAGGCTATGTTGGTTCACCCCCAGGTCTTCCACATTGCGATGAAATAGGCCATGAAATGCATAAAGTTATCAATGAAGATGGTTCTGAATCACAACATTGTATTAGAACCGCGCACGCGGAACAAAATGCTATTTCACAAGCAGCAAGGTTTGGAATCTCTGTGGATAGCGGGACCTTGTATTGCAAAATGACGCCTTGTTATACTTGCGCTAAAAGCATAATCACAGCGGGAATTAAAAGAGTGGTATCGGAAAAGGATTATCATGCTTCCAAAAGAAGTAAGGAAATTTTTAAAAAAGCCGGAATAAAATTGGAAATTATAAATAAAAAAATTGAAAAATATTTAAGACAATAATTTTACCTGTCCCGTACTAAATTTTTGATTACGGGGTATAATGATAAGGATTATTAATAAAATTTTAGTACTGGGATGGTTGACTTAAAAAAACTGCAAAAAGAAGTGATGAGAAATAAACTGGAGAAGGGATTTAACACAACTGATGTTGCGTTGGAATTTTGTCGAGCGCACGAAGAACTTTCTGAAGCTTTTTCCAAACACAATAAAAACCAGCTCGGTGTAGCTGAAGAGTTTGCCGATGTGGCGATATTTTTGCTCGGAATATCAGAAATTCTTGGTTATGACCTTGAAGAAGAGTTGGTTAGAAAAATTGATATAAATAAGAATAGAAAATATAAAAAAGAAAAATCTCCCGAAGGAAAAGATGTTTTTATAAGAGTCAGAACCCCCGAAGACCCATAAAAAATAAAATCCCCATTCGGGGATTTATTTTTTGATATATTCCACAAACTCTAAATCATATTTATTTAAAATATCTTTTGAATATTTCTCGCTTTTATTTTTTTGCCAAATTTTTTCGTCAATAACAGGGAAAAAAGCATCAGCGTCAGAAAATTCTGCATCCACATGTGTGATATAAAGTTTATCCGCCTTTTCTATAAATAATTTATATATCTGCGCTCCGCCAATAATAAAAACTTCTTCATCTGGCCTGGCCTCGCCCGTAAGGCTATGGCCGAGGGAAGTCTTTTTTAACAAATCATCAAATTCTTCCAAAGAATGAACGATTTCCAGTTCTTTTATGTTAAATGAAATGTCTTTTGTTAAAATAATATTTCTGCGTTTAGGAAGAGGGCGTCCAATTGATTCGAAGGTTTTTTGGCCCATCGCTACCGTATGTCCTGACGTTGTTTCTCTGAAATGTTTCATATCGGCCGGTAAATTCCAAAGAAGTTCGTTCTTTTTTCCAATTTCATTATTCTTGCCAATTGCGGATATTATTGAAATCATCCCAGTACTAAAATTTTATTAATAATCATTATCATTATACCCCGTAATCAAAAATTTAGTACGGGACAGGTATTTTTATATTGCTATTTCAAATTTAATTCTATCATAACTTTCATATCCTATAATTTCCGTATCAGTATATTGCCAATCAAAAATTGATTTGAAATTATTTGTTTTAATTTGCGGTAATTTATATTTATTTGAATCTCGTGTCAATTGTTCTTTTAGACCATCAGCATGATTGAGATATATATGTGTGTCAGCCAAAAAACCAGTAAGTATTCCTTCTTCCAGTCCGGTTTCTAAAGTAAGCAGATGTAATAAAGTCGCATAGCTTGCGATATTAAAAGGCAGTCCGAGCGCTACATCAACACTACGCTGACTCCAAAACAGATTAAGACGATTATTGATAACTGTCACTTGAAACGCATAATGACAATATGGCGGAACTACTTTATCAACATCTACCGGATTCCAGGCAAGCACCAACATTTGTCGGCTGTCGGGTTTTGTTTTCAACATTTCTATCATGCGCTTCAATTGGTCAACTCCTTTTCCAGTATAATCTGTTTGATAATCTTTATATTCAGCGCCAAAATGTCGCCATTCCCAGCCGTAAATAGAGCCCAAGTCGCGTTCTTCCAGCATCTTCTTTTTTGTTTCTCCATCATGGTTATAAGGAACTTTCAAAGGACTACACCATTCATCCCAAATATGATTATTTCTGTCTTGCAACCATTTTTTGTCGGTAATACCTTTAATAAAAAATTCCAGTTCGGAAGCAACTAGACGAA
>MFTY01000015.1:33604-48818 GCA_001785515.1 Candidatus Nomurabacteria bacterium RIFCSPHIGHO2_02_FULL_35_13
AATCGTTCCGGCTATGGTGAGCGTGCCTGTTCCGGTTCGGTCAGTTTTTTTCTCCCCATTTTCCAAAACATTTTTTACAATATCCAGATAAGCTTTCATGTTCTCATTATAACTTTTATTCTCAAATTATAAAATCATTGACAAAATATTACATAAATGCTATTCTTTAGATATCATTCTCGACTATTACATATTGGGAGTGACCCATTATGTACAAAAATCATATCTCATTAAAACCAAAGAAATTTGGAACTCTTAAATTTAGTTCTAAAAAGCCTGCCCGCCAATTCAAGGGCGGGAATTTTAAAAGAAATAATAATCGTTCATCTAAGAAGAGAGGTTTTTCTGAGCGAATAGATTTTTCCCGTTTTATTAAAAAAGGGCAGCACGTAGAAGAAAAACCTTATGTTTCCAAACATACCTTTATTGATTTTCCTTTTAATCCACAAGTTCATAAAAATATTGCAAGATGTGGATTTATAAATCCAAGGCCAATTCAAGACCAGGCGATACCTTCTATAATTGCAGGTAAGGATGTTTTTGGTATGGCCAATACCGGTACAGGTAAAACTGCGGCATTCCTATTGCCTCTGATAGAAAAAATTTCAAAAACTAAAGGACAGAACAAAGCTGAAAAAGTTTTAATTATGGCTCCGACAAGAGAACTTGCCTTGCAAATAGATTCTGATTTTCGCGCGCTTGCTTTCGGTTTGGGTATGTTTTCTGTGGCTTGTGTTGGCGGGCTTCCGATAACGAAACAAATAGCAGAGATACAAAGAGGAGTGTCGTTTGTTATTGGTACACCGGGAAGAATGCGAGATTTAATTGAAAGAAAAGTATTGGACTTGTCTACATGTCATAGTGTAGTTCTTGACGAGGCTGACAGAATGTTGGATATGGGATTTAGAGATGATATGGTTTTTATTCTTGGAAAAGTTTCCAAAGAACGTCAGACTCTTTTCTTTTCAGCGACACTTCCACCAGAAGTTAAAAAATTAACGACAGAATTTTTGAAAGACCCCGTTTTTATTTCCGTAATTTCTGGCGAGACGGCGAAAAATATTGATCAAGACATTATTCGCACCAGAACCAAAGAAGAAAAATTGGATAAACTTTACGAAGTTTTAAAAAGAGAAGGTTCAAATAAAGTTTTAATTTTCAGGGAAATGAAACATAGCGTGGATGCTCTTACCAAGGACCTCGCGCGTATGGGATTTAAAGTAGGATGCATTCATGGCGACAAAAGAAGTCGCGAGCGTATTCGCACTCTGGATTTATTCAAAAAAGACCACATTAACATATTAATAGCGACAGATGTCGCGGCCAGAGGACTCGATATTCCGGATGTAACACACGTCATTAATTATGATGTTCCACAAACTTACGATACTTACGTGCATCGTATCGGCCGAACCGGTCGTTCAGGCAAAAAAGGCATTGCATTGACGTTTGTGTAGACAAAAAATATAGATAGTATATAATTACTATTGCGTTATAAATAATTTAATATAAAAATATGTCAATAGAAAATCCGTCTCAAGGTACACCGGAAGAGATTAAAAAAGTAGAAAAAAACCTAGATTTAGAAGACAAAAAACTTTCTTATGCTAGAGAAATTTTATTTTATGCTCTTTCTAATTCTGAAAAAGAATTAGCGAAAAAATGTAGCTTGGAATTCATTAATGGTGATACCCCCAACACAACATTAGGTAGTCTTCCAAGCACAATAAGGGGTAACATAGATGGTCACAAGGTTGATTTTACATGGTCCCGTGATTCCACTCAAGGAACTATAGATGGAACTCCTATTGACGAAAAACAAACAGAACAACTTTTCCTAAAATACAGAACTATTGCTCGATATCAGACATACGGTTCTAAAGATAAATTAGAAGACTGGCAAGAAGGTGGAGTTGAAAAAAAGTTAGCAGATGATCTAGCAAAAGAACTTTTGGGCTATTAGATTACCACGGAGGAATTGCCTCCGTGGTGATTACTCTTTGTTAAAATTGAGCCATTCAAATAATTCTTTTTTATGATCAATTGGCTTTTTAAAATAAGTTGGAAAAAATGTTGGATTTATAATTTTAAATTTTGAATCCATATATTCTTTTAAACTCGAATATAGATATTCAAAAACGTAATTTAATAAATTATTAATATTTTTTGCTTTGTTTTCTTTCCAATTTTTGTCTATTAATTTTGCAGGATTTAAATGTATATATGAATAAAGATATTTTAAATAATTATTACCACTTACGTGGTTTGATTTAAATTTTCCTTCATATAACTTACCAGTTCGCTTATATTTTTTATTGAAGTACATTGTATAACTGGTCAATAATTTAAGCATATATTTGGAAATTCCTCCGTCTGTTTTTTCACGAATGAGGATATGAAAGTGATTGGGCATTAAGCAGTAGGCCCCTATTCCAACTATTATTTCCTTGCGATCAAAATTTTTACCGATATATCTTAATTCTATGCTTCTTGTAGTATTGCAAACATACATTAAAAACAAAAAATGTTCATAATCTTTTTTATTCATAAAAATTACCCTTTTTTCTGTTCCACGATTATATAAATGGTAATATTCTCCCGAAGCAAAAGATTGTTTTCTTAAAGCCATTTATTAATTATAGCAAAAGGGAACCACGGAGGCAATTCCTCCGTGTGGTCATTCGGGCAAAAAAGGCATAGCGCTTACATTTGTGTAAACGCATCATATTTTAGTAAAATTTGTTATAATGTTTTTATGGGTAGGGAAAATTTTTTTGTGAAAACAGAAGAATCTTTAAACTCTGAGTCTCATATAAAAAAGACTGGTTTGGAAATTTCAACGCAAAATTATGAACGAGCAGCCAAAACTCTTGGTATAATTGTTGAACAAATTTCAGAATTATCTATACCAGAAAAAATAATTCAAGATTGGAAAATTTTATTTGCTTCTATACGTATTGTTGATCATAAAATAGACCATATTGTTGAAATAGAAAAAAGACAACGATTTATACAAGAAATTTCCAGTTTTTTAAAAAGAAATGTTGTTGACTTTTCAAACGATAAAGATTTAGAAAGAGCAATGTCAAATATTGAAATTTTATCTGCAAATCTTAAAGATGGTCAAAAAGAAATTTTTTATGATTTATTATTAGACATTCTAAAAATAACTGAAAAAATAAAAGTTGAAGAAGACCCCGAAAAACTCGTTGATTTAACAAGGCTCGAAGGACAAATAACCAGTAGAATTTTTATACTGTTTCTTCCCGAAGAATTTAAACTAAGCAATAAATATAACAAACTTATACATGCGCTTACGAGACTTGGCAGAGTAGGCAACAGCTTTGATAGTTTTGTTGACCTGCCCCTTGATTATGCTAATAAACAAATACGAGTTAGACCCAATGTTTTAAATAGAATGTTGTTTTTTGGTGCTGTACTTTCTGATGGTTTATCAATAATAAAGGATACGGGATTATTTAGAGATTTAATAAAAGATTTTTTTATGGAAGTAAAAGCTACCATTAAAGGTAATTCGGAAAAATAAATATTATTTTACTAATCCAGCTTTGAGTAGAGTTTTATAAATGCCGTTTTTTTTGATTGTGCGCATACCACGAGCTGAAACTTTTATGTTTATACTTTTATTTAGTTCAGGAACAAAAACCTTCTTTTTTTGAAGATTTGGATATTTTCGCACCATTCCGGTCGGATTGAATTTAGTGGCACGAGTTCTATTTGAATACCCGCCACCCATTATTGAACCCTTTTTTGTTATTGCGCATATTCTCACCATGATTTTTTCATGCTATCATAGAAGAAGCGGGTTCGCAACTTTTTAATTTATGGATACAGTCTTTTTTATAGCTATACTTATAATGTCCGTCGTGATTCATGAAGTTTCTCATGGCTTTGTTGCTCTTCGTTTTGGAGATAAGACTGCTCTGTATGCTGGACGCCTTACTCTTAACCCTCTGAAGCATTTGGATATGTTTGGTTCTATAATTTTACCGGCATTTTTGGTTTTAACCCATTCTTCCTTCTTGTTTGGTTGGGCAAAACCAGTGCCATATAATCCAAATAATCTTACAAATAGAAAATGGGGGACTGTTGCTGTCGCTTCGGCTGGAATTTTGGCAAATTTGTTTATTGCTGTTTTATTTGGGTTGATTTTGAGATTTCTTTTGGCAGGGGACGCTATTCCACAATCTGCCTATATAATTTCACAAATTGTTCTGGTTAATTTAGGATTGGCGATTTTTAATTTAGTGCCTATTCCGCCACTTGACGGCTCTAAAATACTTTTTTCGCTTTTACCCAGCTCTTTTTATAGAGTTATTTCTTTTTTTGAACAGTACTCACTTGTTTTGATTCTTATTTTTATTGTTTTTTTTGCTGAGTATTTATATCCAATATTGGCTTATTTATATCAGCTTATCACCGGTCTTCCACTCTAGGGAAACTTAATAAAACATAACTTTTTCCGGTACAGATTTTTTGAAGCTTAAAAAATCCTGAAATTCTCGCACCGTCGTGCTCGAAACCCCTCCAAAAGTTATGTTTTACTAAGTTTCTTAAGGTTGGTAAACATTTGCATTTTTTTTTGTTTTATATTATATTATTGCCAGAGTCTTCGGACTCTTTTGTTTTGAAAAAGTCAATTTTATATGCCCACAATCAACCAATTAGTTAAAAAAAATAGAGTTAAAACTCATCCAAAGTCAAAAACAGTTGCCTTGGCGCGAGGATTTAATGTTTTAAAAAATAGACCGATTTTTTTTCCAGCGCCGTTTAAGCGTGGTGTTTGCACGAAAGTTTCAACAACTACTCCCAAGAAGCCGAACTCAGCGCTTCGAAAAATCGCAAGAGTGCGTTTAACCAATGGTATGGAAGTTACGGCTTACATTCCAGGAGAAGGACATAATTTACAAGAACACTCAGTAGTTATGCTTCGTGGCGGACGTGTGAAAGATTTAATTGGAGTAAGATATCACATTGTGCGCGGAGTTTTAGATACACAAGGAGTTGAAAAACGCCGACAAGGCAGGTCTCTTTATGGCAACAAAAGACCTAAAGAAGCAAAAAAATAAAAATTTATGCGACGCAAAATAAACAATAGAAACATAGTTAAGCCTGATTTTATTTACAATTCTCAAAAATTGGAGAAATTTATCAATTATGTTATGTGGTCCGGGAAAAAAGAAACTTCCAGAAAAATAATATATAAAGCTTTTGATATAATTAAAGAAAAAACAGGCAATCCAAATCCGCTTGAGATTTTTGACTTGGCAATGAAAAATGCCGGTCCATTAACCGAAGTGCGTTCAAAAAGAATCGGAGGAGCAAACTATCAAGTGCCAAGAGAAGTTAGGCCTGAACGCCGTCTTGCATTAGCTATGCGTTGGATTCGTGATGCTGCCCGAAAAAATAAAGGACGTCCAATGCATTTGAAACTTGCGGATGAATTAATTGCTGCTTCAAAAAACGAAGGTTCTGCTATTAAAAAGAAAGAAGATACTCATAAAATGGCTGAAGCCAATAAAGCTTTTGCCCATTTTGCCTGGTAATTTAAATTTATGGAACGAGATTATCCTCTAGAGAAGGTTAGAAATATTGGAATTATCGCACATATTGATGCGGGTAAAACAACCACCACTGAACGAGTGCTTTTTTATACCGGTGTATCGCATAAAATAGGAGAAGTGCATGATGGCGACACTACGACCGACTGGATGGAACAAGAAAGAGAGCGCGGTATTACTATCACATCTGCCGCTGTGACTTGTTTTTGGACGCCCACTTATGCCGGTGCTGATAAAAGTAAAAAATGCCGTTTTAATATTATTGATACTCCCGGACACATTGATTTTACAGTTGAAGTAAAAAGGTCTTTACGCGTATTGGATGGCGCGGTTGTTGTTTTTGACGGTGTTGCCGGAGTAGAACCTCAATCTGAAACAAACTGGCGTTATGCAGACGAAGCCAAAGTTCCTCGTATTTGTTTTGTTAATAAATTAGATAGAACAGGCGCATCTTTTGAACATTCATACAAAACTATATTAGAGCGTCTTACAAAAAAAGCTGTTCGAATGCAAATCCCTATTGGACTTGAAGAAAAACATGAAGGCGTTATAGATTTGCTCACTATGAAAGCGTTTTATTTTGAAGGAGAAATGGGAAATAAAGTTATTGAAAAAGAAATTCCGGAAAATTTAAAAGCTGAAGCCGAAAAATACCATCATGAGCTTATTGAAAAAATTGTGGAACAAGATGATGAAGTTATGAATGGTTATTTTGAAGGAAAAATTCCTGATATAGATACTTTGAAAAAACTTCTAAGAAAAGGGGTTATAACTAACGAAATTTTTCCGGTTTATGCCGGGTCTGCTCTAAAAAACAAAGGTGTTCAATTAGTGCTTGACGGTGTCGTAGATTATCTTCCTTCACCGCTTGATATTCCTCCTATAGCGGGGACGAACCCAGATAATAATGATGAACCTATAGCCAGACACGCCTCGGATTCTGAACCTTTTTCTGCTCTTGCATTTAAAGTTGCAACAGATCCTTTTGTCGGTCAACTTATTTTCTTTAGAGTTTATTCCGGAACTTTAACTGCCGGTTCTTATATTTATAATCCCAGAACTAGAAACAAAGAACGCATCGGTAGAATACTGCGTATGCATGCCAATGACAGAGAGGAAGTAAAAAAAGTTTTTGCCGGAGAAATAGCTGCAGCCGTAGGATTGAAAGACACCATTACTTCCGACACTATTTGCGATGAAGAAAATCCAATAGAATTGGACAGAATTATTTTTCCAGAACCCGTTATTTCACTTCGCATAGAGCCAAAAACAAAAGCTGACCAAGAAAAAATGGGTATGGCGCTTAATCGTCTTGCTCAAGAAGACCCTACTTTTAAAGTTTCTACCGACCAGGAAACAGGAGAAACAATTATTGCCGGAATGGGAGAACTTCATCTTGAAATTATTGTTGACCGTATGAAAAGAGAGTTTACTGTTGAAGCTAATGTTGGCAAACCGCAAGTGGCTTATCGCGAAACTATTATCGGGACTTCGGATGCGGAAGGTAAATACATCAAACAATCAGGCGGACGTGGAAATTATGGTCACGTTAAAATTAAAGTTAAGCCAATGGTTGCTTTGACCAAGGAAGAAATAGAAGATTTGCCTAAAAATACAAAAAGAGCAAATGGATTTGAATTTATAAATACAATCAAAGGAGGTGTAATCCCGCAAGAATACATCGCGCCCTGCGAGAAAGGTTTTAGAGAAGGTCTCGACCGCGGAGTTTTGGCTGGATTTAAAATGGTTAATGTTTCTGTGGAGCTTTGGGACGGTTCTTATCATGAAGTTGACTCAAACGAAATGGCTTTTAAAATCGCCGCTTCCATGGCTATTCAAGATGCTTGCAAACGCGCAAAGCCGGTAATTCTAGAACCCATGATGAAAGTTGAAGTTGTAACTCCTGAGAAATTTATGGGAGATATTACAGGCAATCTTTCTTCCAAGCGTGGACTTATAGAAGGAATGGAAGACCGTGGAATGAATAAAGTATTACGCGCTATCGTTCCTCTTTCTGAAATGTTCGGATACATGACAGGGCTTCGTTCTATGACCGAAGGACGTGCATCATTCACTATGGAATTCGTGCGATATGATATTGTACCGAACAACGTAGCTGAAACTATCATTGCGGCAAGAAAATAAATTTAAAATAAAAAACCAATAAAAGATTTTTGCCGGTACGGATTTTTTGAAGCTTAAAAAATCCTGAAATTCTCGGCTCGTCAGCCTCGAAACCCCTTAAAAACCTTTTATTGGTTTTTTATTTGATTTGACATTATTTTTTAATTTGCTACTATATTAGCAACTGCACTTTCTGCAGTTTTTATATTGCATTTTTATTATTAATTTAATCTAATTAGTAGTTAGGTCTTAGTAGCTGGTTCTCGTATGTTAAGCTCTAACTGTTAATCAACCCTCGCCATTGGCGGGGCAAAAAAATATATGGCAGAAGAATTTAAAAGAGACAGACCGCATATAAACGTCGGTACTATCGGTCACGTTGACCATGGTAAGACTACTTTAACTGCGGCAATACTTCACGTGCTTAATATGGCTGGTAAAACAGTCAGACTTCGTGGCGTTGACCAAATTGATAACGCTCCTGAAGAAAAAGCTCGTGGAATCACTATTAATATTTCTCACAACGAGTATTCTACAGATGCTCGTCACTACGCGCACATTGATGCTCCCGGACACGCGGACTACATCAAAAACATGATTACTGGTGCCGCTCAAATGGACGGCGCTATTTTGGTGGTTGCGGCAACTGACGGCGCAATGCCTCAAACTCGCGAACACGTTCTTCTTGCAAAACAAGTTGGTGTGCCAAAGATATTAGTTTTCTTAAACAAGTGCGATATGGTTGACGATAAAGAAATGATTGATTTGGTTGAAGAAGAAATTCGTGAACTTCTAACAAAGCAAGGATTCGATGGCGCAGGTGCTCCAGTTATCAGAGGTTCTGCTCTTAAAGCTCTCGAATCAAAATCTCTTGATGATGAATGGGCAAAGAAAATTCTTGAACTCACCGATGCTCTTGATACTTACATTCCAATTCCGGTGAGAGATATTTCTAAGCCTTTTCTTATGCCTGTTGAAGATATATTCTCAATTGAAGGTCGCGGCACGGTTGTGACTGGAAAAATTGAAAGAGGCGTAGTGAAACTGGATGAAGAGATAGAAATTGTTGGAATTAAGCCTACTCAAAAATCAACTGTTACAGGTATTGAAATGTTCAATAAAAATCTCAAAGAAGGTATGGCAGGAGACAATGCCGGAGTATTGCTTCGTGGTCTTAAGAAAGAAGACATTACTCGCGGACAAGTTCTTGCAAAACCGGGAACAGTTACCCCCCATGATAACTTTACTTGTGAAATATATGTTTTGAAAAAAGAAGAAGGTGGACGCCACACTCCTTTTTTCAAAGGTTACAAACCTCAGTTTTATATTCGTACAACGGATGTTACCGGTGATGTCACTTTAGCTGAAGGAGTAGAAATGGTTATGCCCGGAGACACAGTAAAAATTACAGTTAAATTAGTTACTCCGGTTGCGCTTGAAGAAGCACAAAGATTTGCTATTCGTGAAGGAGGTAAAACTGTTGGTGCTGGGGTAGTCACAAAAATACTCGGTTAATATTTCATGGCAACTAAAGAACCAAAAACAAAAAAGCCTGCCCGCAATGCTACGCATAGCGTTGCAGGCGGGCCAAAAGTCTTGACTGAAAAACATGAGATAAAAAAAGTTAAGAAAATTACTTCTCCTAAAAAAGAAAAAAAGTCTACCCGCGTGGGTGGAGAAGAAGGAAAAGTAGTGCTTCGCATACGTGTACGAGCATATGAGAATAAAATTCTTGATAGTTCAGTCAAACAAATCATAGACACTGCTATGCGTTATGATGCGGAAATTGTCGGACCGATACCATTACCTACGGAAATTAAAAAATATACAGTTAACCGCGCATCTTTTATCTACAAAAACACACGAGAACAATTTGAGATAAGAGTTCACAAAAGGTTGATTGATATTATAAATCCAAATCCTAAAACAGTTGAGGCGCTTACCAATCTATCTCTTCCTTCTGGAGTTGATATTGACGTAAAAATGCTCTAGGAGCAATTAAACAGTTATGAAATTTATTCTTGGAAAAAAAGAGAATATGACTGAGTATTTTTCTCCCGAAGGGCAGGTTTTTCCTGTAACTGTTGTTTCAGCAGGACCAGTGACTGTAACTAAAGTTTTTGAAAAATCAAAAGATGGCTATAATGCCATACAGGTGGGTTTTGGCACTCAAAAAGAGAGCAGGATTACAAAATCCAGTGCCGGAGCAATGAAAGGAGGTTTTTATAAAACTCTTAAAGAATTTAAGTTAAAACCTACAGATAAAAATAATTCCAAAGAAGGAGATGTTATTGATATTTCGATTTTTTCTTTAGGCGACAAGCTTCAGGTTTCAAGTATTTCTAAGGGTAAAGGTTTCCAGGGTGTTGTAAAACGTCATGGTTTTCATGGAGGTCCGCGAACACACGGTCAAAAACATTCTGAAAGAGAGCCAGGTTCCATCGGTGGAGGTTTGCGCACACATGTGCCAAAAGGAATGAGAATGGCAGGCAGAATGGGCGGAGACCGCATTACTCAGAAAAATCTGAAAGTCATATTTTTAGACAAAGAAAATAATATTATGCTTGTAAAAGGAGCAATAGCGGGGAAACGCGGAAGTCTGGTAGAGATAATCAGTAGATAGGGCTTAAAGCCCTATCTGTAAAAGAAATTTATGGAAGCAAAAATATACAATCAAAAAGGAACTTCAGCAGGAACAATTACTTTGCCCCCAAAGGTTTTTGCTGCCAAATGGCGCGCAGATTTGGTGCATCAAGTTGTTGAAGGAATGCGTTCAAATAAACGCGCGGGAACCGCAGATACAAAGGGCCGCGGAGAAGTTAGGGGTGGAGGCAAGAAGCCTTGGAAGCAAAAAGGAACAGGACGAGCACGACATGGTTCTTCTCGAAGCCCTATTTGGGTTGGTGGAGGTATTACTCACGGTCCGCTTTCTGAAAAGAATTATAAGAGAAAAATTTCAAAGAAAATGCGTGCTCAAGCTTTATTTTCCGTTCTTTCTAAAAAAATGAAAGATAATGAAATACTTTTTGTTGACTCGCTTCTTTTGTCTGAAGCAAAAACAAAGAAAGCGGTAGAAATTATGAAAAATCTTTCAAAAGCTTCCGGTTTCAAACCACTTGCCGGTTCAAAGAAACCCAGAATTTTAACCACCTTGTATGATAGAAATGAAAAAACAGAAAAAAGTTTTAGAAATTTACCACAGCTTGAAATAATTTTCCTTAAAAACTTGAATCCATTTGATGTTTTAAAATACCAATACCTTTTAATAGAAAATCCGGAAGAGAGTGTAAAATTTTTAGAATCCCGCGGTTAACTTCACTAAATTAAAAGAAGTTTCGTTTAAAAATACAATGACAAACGTAATTAAAAATCCAAGAGTAACCGAAAAAGCAAGTAATATTTCCGCGCAGAATGTTTATACTTTTAACGTATCGCCATCTGCAAATAAAAAAGAGATAAAAAAAGCTATTTTTTCTCTTTATAAAGTAAAACCAATAAAAATAAATATACTTCCGGTGCCTTATAAAAATATTATTTCTAAAGGGAAAAAAGGAATAAGAAGAGGAGGCAAAAAAGCTGTTGTATATTTAAAAAAAGAAGATAAAATAGAATTTATTTAATACGATGAAATCATATAAACCCACAAGCAAATCAAGAAGACAAATGACTAATATTAATTATCATGAGTTTTTGACTGAGACTAAACCGGTGAAGTCTCTTACTTATGGTTTTAAGCGTTCGGTCGGCAGAAACAGCGCAGGACGTATCACTATGCGACACAAGGGTGGAGGGCATAAGCGTCTTTTCCGTGATGTTGATTTTTTATATAACAAAAAAGATGTTCCGGCAAAAATAAAATCTATTGAATACGACCCAAATCGCAGCGCATTCATTGGCCTTGCTGTTTATAAAGACGGAGAAAAGAAATATGTAATAATTCCAAAATCTGTGAAGCCAGGAATGTCATTTATCGTATCAGAAAAAGCAGAACTTACGGCAGGCAACAGATTACCGCTTAGAAATATTCCAGTTGGAACTTTTGTTTACAATGTTGAAATTAAGCCAAAAGGTGGAGCAAAAATTAGTCGTTCTGCTGGAATTTTTGCGCAAGTGGTAGCAAATGCCGATGGTTATACAAATTTAAAAATGCCTTCATCTGAAGTCAGAAAAATAGATGAAAATTGTTGGGCATCTATAGGAACTGTTTCAAATGAAGAACATCATCTGGAAAATTATGGCAAAGCGGGACGCTCTCGCTGGAAAGGTATACGACCTACGGTACGAGGTACTGCCATGAATCCTGTTGACCATCCATATGGAGGTGGAGAAGGCAGACAAGGTCGTGGAACAAAACGTCCAAAAACTATGTGGGGTAAAGTGACGGGAGGACGTAAGACCCGCGGTCCAAAGAAATATTCTAATTTATTTATTGTTTCTCGCAGAAAAACAGGTAAATCTAAAAAAGTGCAAGCGTAAAAACTTCAAAAACGATATTTTTGCCGACAAAGCCCCTTTTTTGATTTTTTGTCCTTATTATTTGACTTTATTTTGTATTTTGCTATGATGAAATCAAGCTCTTTAGGAGCTTTTTGTTTAGTCTATTATGACAAGATCAATTAAAAAAGGTTTATATATTGACGAAGGGCTATTAAAAAAAATAGCTGGTAAAAACCCGCTTCAAACGCCAATGATTAAAACTTGGAGAAGGGCTTGTCAAATCTCACCAGAAATGGTTGGTTTTGTTTTTGGCGTATATAACGGTAAAGTTCATGTTGAAGTTCTTGTGACTGAAGATATGGTTGGGCACAGATTAGGAGAATTTTCTCCTACAAAGAAATTTATAAAACACGGTGGAAAAATGCAAAAAGAACTTGAACAAAAGAAAAAAGAAGCTGAAATAATACAAGCTAAGTCTGCAACAGAAGCTGCTGCTGCCACTGCCGCTAGTACCAAGAAATAATCGAGTTTAACACCATATAAAATTACATGAAAGCTTTTTTAAAAAATTACAGACAAGCTCCAAGAAAAGTCCGTTTGGTCGCGGGGCTAATCAAAGGTAAAAGCGTAGAAGAAGCTATTGCTATTTTGGATTTTTTAGCTAAGCGCGCGGGGTTTCCGATTAAAAAACTTTTACTTTCTGCTGTTGCAAATGCGCTTCAGGTAGGTATAGAAAAAAAAAATTTATTTATAAAAGAATTACGAGTAGATAAAGGTATTGTAATGAAAAGAATGATGCCAGCAGCTATGGGTACGGGACATAGGATAAATAAGCGCACAAGTCATTTAGCTCTTGTTTTGGCTGAGAAACTTCAGCCTGTTAAAGTTAAATCTGATAAAAAAGAAGTTAATAAAAAGGGAACCCTTAGAGTTTCCCCAAGGGTTCCCCTTGGTAAAAAGTAATTTTATGTCAAAAATAGTTCATCCATATGCACATAGATTGATAATATTAAGAGATTGGAAATCTCATTGGTTTGCTGACCCTAAAAAATATTGTGATTATTTAAAAGGTGATGTTTTAATACGCGAATATTTAGAAAAAAAATTGCGCGGTATGTATGTTTCTTCAATTGAAATTGAAAGAAATCAAAAAACAACTCGTTTTGTCATTAGAACTTCTCGCCCCGGTCTTATTATTGGCCGAAATGGTGAAGGTGTAACAAAACTGAAAGAAGATATTTTAAGAAAAATTAGTAAATTAAAACTTACAAAATCAGAAGATTTTAAACTTGAAATTATTGAAGTTTCAAACCCAGAAGCTGACGCTGCAATCATTGCGTATATGATTGCTGAAGGATTAGAAAAAAGAATGCCATACCGTAGAGTTATAAAACAAATTGTTGAGAAAGTTATGCAGGCTCATGGCGTAGAGGGTGTAAGGGTAGTGCTTTCTGGCAGATTGGGCGGAGCTGATATTGCTCGCACGGAAGAACTTAAGCGTGGGTCTATTCCCCTCCAAACTTTTCGCGCAGATATTGATTTTAAGCGTGAACGGGCTCATTTACCTTACGGTGATTTGGGAATAAAGGTTTGGGTTTATCGCGGTAAAATCTTTTCCAAAAAACAAGAAGTAAAAAATAATTAAAATATTATGTTATTACCCAAAAAAGTAAAATTTAGAAAATGGCAAACAGGACGTAGCAATCCAAAAGCAAATTCACCGGAAACGCGTGGTATAAAACTTTCTTTTGGTTCCTACGGTCTCAAGGCTTTAACTCAAGCGCGTGTTAAATCAAACCAAATTGAGTCTGCCAGAAAAGTAATATCTCGCACCTTAACAAAAGCCGGTAAATATTGGGTTCGTATTTTTCCAGATAGACCTTTTACCGCCAAAGCCGCAGAAATGGGGATGGGAAAAGGAAAAGGAGACCCGCAGGGATATTGTTTTGATGTTTATCCCGGACGTATTATATTTGAAGTGGACGGAGTAGAAGAAACAGTAGCTCACGAGGCGCTAAGAAAGGCCGGTACAAAACTTCCAGTTAAAACCAAGATTGTTTCAAGAGTTCATAAGCAATAATTAAATTATTATATGGCAAAAAAGAAAGAAAATTTAAAAGGAATGAAGATAGATGAGCTCAAGAAAAAATTTGTTGATTTAAAGGAAAACGCAAGAGTCCTGCAATTTAAAGCGCAAGGTTCAAAGTCAAAAAATGTTAAAGAATCTGCAACCTTAAGGAAACAGATAGCCAGAGTTTTAACAGAAATAAACAGAAAGAAATAATATATGGCAACAAAATTAAAAAAAGAAATAGTAAAAAATAACGACCTACCTGCGCAAACGGATAACTTTTTAAAAGGAATAGTTGTTTCAGATAAAATGGACAAAACTGTAGTAGTATCTGTTTCAAGGTTCGTTAAACATCCCAAATATGGAAAGTTTTATAAAATAAATAAAAAATATAAAGCGCACGACGAAGAAAATAAATATAAAATAAGAGATAAGGTAAAAATAGCTGAGACCAGACCTATTTCAAAAGATAAAAGATTCAGAGTAATAGCAAAAGTAAAATAATTATATGATTCAAACAGAAACATTGGTAAAAATAACAGATAACGCAGGAGGTACCGTGGGAAAGGTGTTTAAGATTTTGGGAAGTTCAAAAAAAAGATATGCTTTCTTGGGTGATTTAGTCGTTATTTCTGTAAAAATTGCTAGCCCTAGAAAAGGAGTAAAGAAAAAAGATGTACATCAAGCGGTTGTGGTTCGCACAAGAGGTGCATATAGAAGAAAGGACGGGTCTTATATTCGTTTTGATGACAATGCGGTAGTTTTATTAGAAAAAGGAAAACTTGACCCAAAAGCCGGACGTGTGTTCGGACCAATTCCAAGAGAACTTGCTGAAAAAGGGTTTCAAAAAATAATTTCTCTTGCTCCGGAAGTAATTTAAACTACGAGCTTAACGCCACAAAAAACATATGAAATTAAAGAAAGGAGACAATGTAATAATTATAGCCGGGAAAGATAAAGGCAAAAAAGGCAAGATTGTTGCTGTTTTTGCCGATAAAAA
>MFTY01000016.1:0-53099 GCA_001785515.1 Candidatus Nomurabacteria bacterium RIFCSPHIGHO2_02_FULL_35_13
TAAAGTTACATCTGCTAAAGTTGTGGCAGCATCAATTGTTGTATCGCCGTCAGTTTTGAATCCGTTTAGAGTTGTCCAATTTTCAGCGGTATAGTCTCCTGAAGAATATTCTGCAAGAGCGTCTATAAGAGCATCGTGAGATACTATTTTTGCAGCAGCTAAAGTTTCGGCAATTGTTTCAACCCCAGCCATTCCGACAGTTGCCGTGTCTTCTGCTAGAGTTACATCTGCTAAAGTTGTGGCAGCATCAATTGCCGTGTCGCCGTCTGATTTGAATCCAGTTAGAGTTGCCCAATTTTCGGTGGTGTAGTCGGTTTCCGTATATGAACCCAAAACAACTGTAAGGGCATCATGTGATACTGCTTTCGCAGTAGCAAAATCAACATTCGTTGTTGTCATTGTGTCATCAATATAATAAGGATCAAAATCAACTAAACCAACAACCTTGCTGGCAATTTCTGTTGAAATTGCTGTTCCCCACCAGTTATTGGTGGCGGTAACTTCCGTTACGTCTTCATTCTTTAATACTTCTCCTGTTCCGAGGAATTTGTTCTCACTCGCAACTACAGAAGTAACACCCCCTCCAATTCTTAAACCGCGAGAACCCCAGTTGTCAAATGTATTACTAGATACCGTAACATTCGATACAGTAGTATTTCCATCGTTCAAGATGAAGTCAGTAAGGAATGCAACCTGACTACCTCCTGAATAGCTAATAGCGTTATCGTTGAAGATAAGATTGGAGAGGTTGGATAATTCGCTTGACCAAATTACCGCCGACCCTCCAGAAGCGCTTGTTGTGATTGTGTTGTGGCTCACTTCTGATGTCATAACATCATAGAGTTCTATTGGATTACCAAATTCTGCAATTATTGTGTTTGTATTCTCGGCACTTCCTCCTATCATCCAACCAGAATGAGCTGAGCTTGAGTGGTCGGCATAAATCCCTGTCGCTTCATTGTTTACCGTAATAGTGCTTTTTACTATCGTGAGACCCGATACTGGAGCCAATCCATTATTAGATCCTCCAACCCAAATACCCATTGCTTTATTTCCTGTCGTCTCTACAGTAACATTATTTATTTCTAAATTATCTGCCTCCTCAACCGAGACAGCTTTATTTGGCATAACGCCTGAATTTGATGTGTTTATCTTTAAATCCTGAATTAACACACTGTCAGCCATCACAACAACACCATCTGAATCCTGCGCTGGAGTAATGATTGTTGTATCTCCTACACCAGCGATTGAGAGTGTTTCATTAACAGTCAAGCTCTCGGTATACGTCCCCGCACCAACATTAATCGTATCGCCAGAAATTGCAACGTCGATTGCGTTTTGAATGGTTTCGTAGTAAGTAGCTCCGTTATTTATTTCTATATTAGCAGAATTTTTAGTGTTGAAGTCAACAACATGCCATGAATTAGTAGAATCTCTGAAGGCGCTTTGACCTGTTCCTGGCGCAGCTTCAATTACAGATCTATTAAAATAATCACCAATTACAGTGCCATAAGTTACTCGATACCATAAAAGCGAGTTATTATCATAAAGCCCGATAGAATCACCGGCATTATTAAGATTAGTTCCTTCAAGCACTAAAATTCCATGAGCAGGTATAGTTCCAGAAAGTGGTGCAACAAAATCAGACTCAACAGGAGTTGTACTGGGATTAGTTAATTCTTTAAGTGTAAAATTGCTAACGGTAATATCAGAGTCAGTAGTATTTAGTAATTCCACCCATTCACTGCCACTTGAAGGGTCAGAAACAAATTCACTAATAACAATTTCACCATAAGATGCCTGTGCAACAGATACTGAAACAAAAAAACCGCCAATTAGAAAAAGCGCAGTGGTTAATAAAACAAAACTCTTTTTAATAAATATTTTATTCATCCCGTTTAGAAATCATACTATCCGTACATATATTTCCACATATATAAAGATAGATAATTATCGTTATTTTATAATACTTTCCCGTTTTGTAAATTTCTAACGGGACTCATATATTTTATTTTTCTACTAAATTATTAATAAAAAGGACCATAAAAAAAACACAGTCCATATACTGAAAAGATTACCTTAAACTATTAAAACGTCAACACAAAAGTGCATAACAGGTGAACAACTAAACCTGCGTAAAATATCACTTAAAATGAGAATAGAAACTTTACTTAAACCTTCTTCGAGCAGCTTTTTTAGCAAGCGTCAGTCTCTTGATTTCAAGTCGCTTTTTGGTTTTATGAGAGTGCCTTGATTTCTTTTTGGGACTAAGTGTTGTGCTTCTTTTTGCCATATAATTTTTTATTCATTACTAATAATATATATGTATTATAACCTATTCCTGCGTCCCCATTTGGGACGCTGTGGGACTGGCTTTAATTGATAATTTATAGATAAATTTTGAATGTTTGGTGTAAAAGAATGAATTTAACCAAATACTAAAACTTTATCCGAACTCTCAATCATTTTGAGTAAGTCAGACATTGTGGAAACTGAGCACACACTGCTTTCTTCCCTTCCTCGTAATTTCATACAAGAACCACAGGCGTAAATATTGCCTTTCAAATTTTTGAATTCAACTACCTTTGTAGAAACATCAAAATCTTGAGTGTCAGAAATCGTTTCTAATTCTGAACCCTCACTCATTAAAAATATTTCTGCCTGATGTCCAGCTTTAAGCGTTATAATACCAAGACGAAACGTATTCCACACATGCTCAGGTTTATTTGATTGTAAAATGATACCAAGCTTCATAAAATGAATTATATCAAATTATATCAAAACTCGCTGGCTCCGAACTTGGGACGATGTTCGGATAGCAGTTATAGAGAATAATTAAAGATTTTTATAGGTATTCCTTTTTCTTTCGCTTTATCAATGGTATATTGAGTTCCTTCAGTTTTGTTTATATGGAAAGCTATAAGTTCATCAGCTTCATATATAATTTTTTCTATCCTTCTAAAATAAGCTGGATTTTCAATAATGGTATCTTTCCCTTCTTCAAGACAACCTCTTTTCTTTACCTCTGTAAGTTGAGTTATTAATTTTTCCGTCCGTTCATAAGTCAATACTCCTTCTTTTGCCCGTTTCAAATAATGATTTTTATATATCTCAAGCGTAGATGGAATAATTATTTTTAGACAATCTTGTCCGTAACCATTTTTCAAAGCTTCTTCAGTGGCAATATAATCTACACCTTGTGCTCCACCAGAGACAATTCCATCACCACGAGAAATAATTTTTCTAACAACTCTTTTTATATCTTCTTCAATTTGAGAGTTAGTTTTTCTCCAACCCCCAGCAATAGCAATCCATTTCATATTTTAATTATATGATATAATTTATAAAATGGAAAAGAAAGAGCAAAACAACATAGCCTTTATAGATGGACAGAACTTATTTTTTGGAACAACAAAATGTAACGATTGTGCTAAAACCCTTGGGTTGGAAATAAGAAATATAAAATTATCAGACTGCACTTGTGGTAATGCTTGGAAAGTTAATTTGGTAAAGTTTCGTATTTACCTGTCTGAAAATTATGGAGTAAAGGAGGCTTACTATGTATTAGGCTATTTAAGTGAAAAATATGAAGAATTATATAAAGATATACAGAAAGCTGGATTTATTGTTTTATTTAAGGAACATAATGGTAAATCAAAATCAGAAAAGAAAGGTAATGTAGACACAGATATTGTTTTTGAAATAATGAAGAACTTAATTGAAAATAATAATTTTAACAAGATAGTTCTTATTTCTGGTGATGGAGATTATAAAAAATTAGTCTATTATTTGGTTGATAAAAATAAATTCTGTAAGATATTGTTTCCTAATAAAAAGTTTGCCTCCTCTTTGTATGATGCACTCGGATCAGAGTTTTTTGATTATTTAGAAAACATAAAAACATATATAGCTTAAAAAAGAAAAGGGCTCCTAAGGCACTGACACCTTTCGGATCCCTTTTCGTATTGATACCTATATTGTATTACAATTGTCTGACAAAAGTCAAGCGTTCGTTAAAGTTTGGTGTTTTTATAATTTTTAGGTTCGAACTTGATTTGTGGTAAAAAAATTGAACCTTAGAAATTAAGGTTTATTTGCTGACTCCGGGGGTAGGGATATCTCCCTCGACTAAATTTTTTGTCGTCACAAAAAATTTGTCTGGGCACCGATTCGTGGATTTTTACTGTTGTAAAAATCACACTCCGTCGTTCGATACCTACACGAAAGCCAAGCAGTTGGTTTTCTCCCCGGAGCCAAAAAAATCAAAAACCCACTTTCGTGGACTTAAGATTTTTACTGGCTCCGGGGGTAGGGATCGAACCTACGACCAATCGCTTACGCTTATCCTCTTATTACTAAAAGGGACGGACTATATCATATTCATATCTTTAGATTTCTCTTCAGACTTAGAATCAAGGCGCTTCCCCTGATACATTACCAGAGTACTCCCCGAAGGGATAGTCTCTACACCTTCCCTAAAAATTTTAGGGCTTGGCTCGGGATTGTCCATAAATGGAGTTCCCCGAATTTACCTTGTTTTATTCAACCTACTTTTCAATAGGAAGCTGCAATATCTATTTTACAGGCGACCGCTCTACCGCTGAGCTACCCCGGAATTTATTTATTTTAGTTAAAGAACTTTCATTATCTTAACAGAAAATAAGTAAAAAAACAAAGAAACAAAAAGCTTTTTATTAAACTAATTTGCGGTTACAGTGAGAATAAAACATTTGCAATAGATTGCATGAGTGCAGATGTTGGAGACGGTGGCGGATTGAATGATCCAGGTTCTGTTTGTGGAACTGTTCCAGGTTGCGGATTAGGATTGAAATCCTGAGGTAGTATTCTTCCGCCTTGTGGCATTATTGGTTGTATTTGTCCTTGTTGTATATTTGGCGCTGGTTGAAAATTTTTACATGCTTCTGAATTATTTTGACAATAAGTTTTACATTCTTCCAAAGTTTTGCATCCGCCAGGACCTGCTTGCGGGGACATCATTTGACCGCCAGGATTTATTGTATTCGGACCAGGTTGAAATTTATTATTTTCTCCTTCCATTTCTTTCAGTTGTTCAGGCGAGATAAGTCCGTTCTCTTTGCCAAAATTGAAACAAGTCTCTTGATTTTCCGGATTTTGGCAAAAGGCATCACATTCTTCTTTTCCAGAACATCCGCCGGGACCCTTACCTCCGGTTTTTCTTGCCATCTCAGCATCTTTTTCTGACATAAATCCGGCAGCAACGGAAAACGCAATGCATTCTTCTACATGACTATCCTCTGTACAATATTTATCACACTCTTCTTTACCCTTGCAAGCAGGTGGCTTTATGCCTTTTTTTATCGCGCTTAATACTTTCTGAGATTCTTCCGCTTCTTTAGGACTCATAAACCCAGCGGCTTGCGCAAAAGTCATACATACTTCCATATTATCCGGTTGCGAGCAATAAGCATCGCATGCTTCTTTACCTTTACATGGTGGCGGAATCGCTCCTTTTTCAATTGCGGATATCATCTTTTTCGCATCTTCTAAATCTTTTCCTTTCAAAAAACCAGCTGCTTCACCGAACGCTATACAAACATTCATATTGTCTGGATTGTCGCAAAAAATATCACACTCTTTTTTGTTCTTGCAAGAAGGAGGCTTAACGCCTTTGGCAATAGCCGACTGCACCTGTTTGGCTTCTTCCAGTTCTTGAGGGGGTAAGATACCTGTTTTTTCAGCATAGGCGATACATTCATCGATATGACTTATATCGTCACAATATGCTTCACATGAATTTTTAGTGGTGCATTCACCAGGACCTTTTGTTCCAGTATTTATAAATTTCTTTGCGTTATTGATTTCGTTTGCAGTCATTAAATTATTCTTTTCGGCAAAGGCGATACAGGACGAGGTATTGGCTGATTTGTCACAATATGTTTTGCATGCGTTTTTGTTCTGACAATTTCCAAGTTCAGCTATCGGGTATTGAATATTGGCATCGTCAACATTCGTTATCGTATCAGCAAGCGTGACGCCAAAAATCAGACTGCTTATTAAAATTCCAAAAGTTATGATGTATGTAGATATATTTTTTGTGTTCATATTATTTATTGAAATGGGTTAGTTTTAATGGAACGAAAAGGATTTGAGACGTCGACCGGGTTAACATTTGGCTTGTTTTTCAGCGGGTTAGTACTTTCGCCCAGAGATGGTAGAACTCCTTGATTCACATTTTCGATTGATTGAAATGGTGTTTTTGAACTCAAAAATAAGTACCCAATTACCACTATTATTATAACCAAGATAACAACAATAATAACTATCTTTTTTTTATTCATAGATATATTTTTTAGCTAATAATCTCTAGAACCTTTCTATTATTTTACATCTTTAGTCAATTTTTTTCAACCTACAAGGTGTCTATGGTAAATCATTTCGCAAGTCATGCTTCCAAGCGGTCAGATTGCTTTTGTATTATTTTTATATTATTATATAAACAGCTTATTAATCTTTTAGTCTAAAAATTAATAAGTTTTTATTAGTAAACAATTTTACAATGGTTATGAAAAAATATTTAAAGTTTGGCTTAATAGCCTCTGTTTTTGTGGTTTTAGGATTTGTAGGCATAAATGTATTCGCACAAACATCTTCCGTTTCATCTGGCCCAGGGTCACCATCTTCAGGAAGTGTAAGTCCGATGATTCTTAACATCAGTCCAAACGGCAATGTGCTTATGCGTGGTGTAGTAGAATCTTCAAGCGCCGATTTTGTTATAGTTAAAAGCTGGGGAGGTAGCTGGAAAGTGGAAGTATCTTCTACGACAAAAATAATGAGCACAAATCGTGCCGTTTCTGATTTGCAAACCGGAGATTTCGTCGGTGTGCTTGGAAATATTATTCAAGACGGAAGCTTTGTTGTTAAAGCTAGCATAGTTCGCGAATGGAGACAGAAAGAAAATAATAAAGACAATGATAAAGATAGTATTCCGGATGACCAAGATACAGACGATGATAATGATGGTATCTCTGATGTAAGTGATTCAAAGCCTCGTGACCACGATAATGACAGTATTTCGGATGACCAAGATACTGATAGTGATGATGATGGTATTAGTGATGATAAAGATTCAAAGCAAGATGACCATGATAATGACGGTTTCTCTGATTCCCAAGATGATGATGATGATAATGACAGCATACTGGATGTTAGTGACTCAAAAAAACATGACCGCGATAATGACGGCAACGACGATAAGGTTGATGATAGGGATGACAGTAGTGGTAGTGGAAGTGGAAACTAAAAAATCATAATCAGAGTTCTGAATCTACCTAATAAAATAAACTAGTTGACAAATTTATATAAATATGCTACTTTATAAGAAATAAGGGTTCTTTAATATTTGGTTTTCATAACTTTTCTAACAAGCAGGAGGAAGGAACAGATGGAAATCAAAAGAACAAGTTGCCTAACTTGTCATCGTATGGTAGAGGTGCAATTGGTACCCTACGAAAATGGACATAGGGCAATATGCCCAGAGTGTAAGAAACTGGCATACGAAGAAAAAGAGGTCGTGTGTCTGTCTTGCAAGAAAACTGTGTTAGTTGAACTGTATTCTATGGGTGGAGGATTTATGGGTCAATGCCCTGACATTATGTGCGGCAAATTGGCTTACGTACAATGAAGACCGTACACGAGTAGAGCTCCTTGAGACTTTGATGTTTCTCAAGGGGCTCCTTTTCATTTATGTTATAATTAAAATAATGAAAAAAAAATTAGAAAAATTTGTGCTCTTTTTATATAAAAAGTATGGCATAACACCTGATGTTTTAACTTATATAAGAATATTTGCAGCCCCCTGGCTTGCCTTACTTGTTTCTAAAATTCTTTCAGATAAAAGCTTAACACTCACCCTTGTCACTCTTGTTCTTTACACCCTAGTAGTCACGACCGATTTTCTTGATGGAATTCTAGCTCGCGCCATATCGAAAACTCCTGCCCGCAATGCTTTCAGCATAGCTGATGCAGGCGGGGAAAACCATGACCATCCGCAAGGGGGTATGCTTGACCGTTTAAGTGATAAAATATTAATTATTTTTATGCTTATTCCGTTTGGCTTAAATCTTTTTACATTTTTAATTATTTCGGCAGAATCAATATTAGCTTTTCAAGCTTTGTACTCCCCTGGTCATAAAAAACAAGCAACCAGCGCCGGAAAAATAAAAATGGTTCTGCAAGTATTTTTAATACCGATTTTAATACTCCAAGCAGTAACGAATTTTGTTCCGGAAATGGCTGTTTATATATACATTATTATCACTATCATCTTTACTTATGTTTCAGTTTATTCGCACTATTTTTATTTTAAAAATGACTGATTTTATAGCTCTTTATTTATCAAGCATTTTAGGATTGTGTAAAAAAACCAAATTCCCGGGAACGATAGCCAGTTTTGTAGCTTTATTTTTTTCTTTCTTAACATATTATTTTTTCAGTAAAACAATTTATTTATCTCTCTTTTTTATTTTTTTAGCCCTTGGATTCTGGGCAATCCGGCAAATTCATAAAAAAAATGGATTCGGAGACTATCAATGGATTGGTATAGATGAATGGATAGGCATGTGGCTTGCCAATTTATTTTTGTTTGAATTTAATTTCAATCTCACTCAAGCAATTATTTTTTCCCTGATATCTTTTATAATTTTTCGCATAATTGACATTATTAAATTTATTCCACCCCTTCGCGCCATTAATGAAGATAAAAACCAGAATGCTCTAGCGGTAACGCTAGACGATATTGTGGCGGGTATTTACACTTATTCAATAATGCTGGTTATTTTGGGATTTTATGATTTAAAATTTTTTTATTCTTCCTTTCTGATACTTCTTACGCCAATGATTGCGAATATGACACCGGTTTTACTTAAAATAAAATACTGGAACATTCCTATAAATGAAAGAGTTTTTGGAAAAAATAAAACCTGGCGCGGTTTTTTAGGCGCTGTTATTGTTGGAACTTTGTTTTATTTTATGCTTGTAAAATTTGATATAATGGTTTTTCCAGGTAATTTAAATTCCATCATTTTTGTCGGTTTTTTGTTCAGTTTCGGAGCAATTAGCGGAGACCTAATCAAATCATTCTTTAAAAGAAAAACAGAAATACCTGCCGGAGAAAGTTGGGCTCCATGGGACCAGATAGACTACATTTTAGGCATGATAGTTTTAACTTATTTTATTTATCAATATACTTTCAGTCAAATTATTTTATTTCTTGTTCTAGGAGGCACAATAAGCGCTTTAGCTCACAGATTCGGCTATGTAATAAAAATGAATAGCGCTAAGCAGTAAGTTTGTTGAAAAATTTTATAGCGTGTTCAAACACGCCAAAACAAAATTCTAAAAAGTAATCAAATAAATGGGTGTCTCTCATCTTCGGAGAATAAGGTATGGAATCTTTTTTCCAATTTTCTGCAATCTGATTTAATTCTAAAATTAAATCAGATTCAGTGAAAAAAATACCGGACTCCATATTGAAATCAAAAGATATAATATCAATATTTTGAGACCCTAATATACCCTCTCGCTCATCAACCAACATCATTTTACTGTGAATCATTTCCTTTGTTAAAAAAAATCGAATACCGTGCTTGTGAAGCTTGTGCATATAAAAATAATTAGAAAAATTTGCCATCTTTGGATTAGTTGCGATACGCGGCATAATTATTTCCACCCTTACTCCCCTTTTTGCCGCCTTTTTTAAAGCTTTAATAAGCCAATGATTGGGCATAAAATAAGGAGTAGAAATCAGTATTTTTTCTTTGGCTAATTCTATTTTGTCACGATAATATTTATTTAATCGAAAAGAATTTTTGGGAGGGAAATGTTCAAGAAACCAAATTTTTCCTTTTTGAATCGGTAAAATTTTATCGTATTTCAAAACAAACTTATCTTTACCGCCACAATTTTTATATATGTGAGCAAATGACCTTATCACGTGTTTCACGATTTTTCCTTCAATTCTAATCAGAAGGTCATCCCACTTTTTAAATAATTTCTTTATATTGATTCCACCGATAAAAGCTATGTGTTCGTCAACAATAAGTATCTTGCGATGAGTGACGCGAAAAAGTGTTTTAAAAAAAAGTAATTCAACTCCCGCATCTTTTAATTTTTTTATAGAATTATCCGAAACCTCAGAACCAAACGAATCGAAAATTACCTTAACTTTTACGCCTGACAAGGCTTTTTGCCTGAGAATTTCAATAAAATCATGGCTATCGGATGTATCGTCCGCAAAAATATACATTTCAAATAAAATTGAATCTTTGGCATGACTAATGGCATAAAGCATTGCGTCCCAAGCTTTTTCAGTCTTTATATATATTTTATAACGCATACGGATATGTATTATAGCATGTTAATTTAACTCGGAAAGTAAACAAAAAACCGTCTGATACATCACTGCATCAGACGGGGTGAAAACGGAGCGATCGAATGTTACTCAGGGCGTCGGTGGCATCGGATGGACCTGGGTCAAGTACTTCTCGACCTCAATCGGACCGGTGCCAGTCACAACGGTGACCAGGCACTTATTGCCAGCCACTGCCGAGATGAAACCCTGAACGTCCTTGCCTTCATGCCGAAGACCAACATGATGGTTCTCCCCAATTTTAGGGAGAACTTCAGGAAGAACTCCGGTTGGTGGTACGACAGGCGGACCTTCGATGATGCTCATCATATAAACCTCCCTGTAAAGAACGGTTGGAGTGAGTGGAGCGGAATTGGATAAAGCGGTGTGTAGGTATTCCGTTCTGTATTATAATGGGTTAGAGAGTGTTTGTCAATTTTTAAAAGCTTTTCTCGTCTTGACGCGAGCAAAGCAGTTTGCTCGCTTAGGGTTTACGCAAGAAAAACCCCCGATTTAAGTCGGGGATTTTCTACGCGTGGACCCTACAGGACTCGAACCTGCCACCTCCTCATTGCAAATGAGGCGCTCTAGCCAGATGAGCTAAGGGCCCATAATAGACATATATTAACTTATTTTACCGATAATGCAAATCTTTTGTTAAGAAAAACCTTATTAACCTTGACTTTTATGTATATATATGATATCCTTTAACTGAATTTATCCACGTTCATTTCATCAATCATATAAGGGAGGTACGCTCAATGTTAAAACTCATCTCTCCATTGGCCGACTCTTCGGTGATTAACGAAGGTCTCCATGTTTTCAGTCTCGCCAAAGAAAAATTATCTTCAATGGCGGAAACCATCTTGTATGGGAACTGGATACAGTTCAACGTTTTACTTCACGAGGTCAAGGAGCTCAAGCTGTCTCAAAAGTGTCTGGATAAGTTCGGCCAGGATCAGGTAATGAAAATCGCTATCGCTCGGGACTTCACGTTTCCTGAACTGGACGCATTACGAGAGAAGTTGATTCTTGCTGGAGTGAGTGAGGAAGCAGCGAGTGAGGTATACCAAGGTCTTTCAAAAATTGAAAGACCAGGGAGTGCAACAAAGAATACTGCTGTGCCAGCCTTGCGAAGGATGTTGATTTCTGGCTCCTACAAGAAGAGAAGTGGCGAACCAATGCCAAAGTTAGTATAGACCCCCAACGAACAGGAAATCTCTGTTCGTTGGGGGTTTTCTGTTTTTATAAAAAAATATTAGAATTTGTGCCAAAGAACTTGGTTGGTTACTTCATGATGATAAATAATTTCAGAAGGTTTGATGAGAGTGCCAAGAGATTTTGGACTTCTATCGGCTACCATTTGTTTATATTCCACGTATTTTTCCTGATTAACTTTATCAATGATTGTTCCAACAAATTCGCTTCCTCTGAAAAGTTTAATAGCATCATTTATATTGTCCGGCAACATGCGGAGCCTGTCTCTTTTATCTTTATCTTTCACAAGAGGTTTACCTTCAAGTCCTGTTTTTAAAATTGTGTAAAGCATCAAATAGGGATTGGAATCCGGAGCCACAGAACGTATTTCTATGCGAGTGGAACGTTCGTTGCCGACGGGAATGCGTATCATAGAACCGCGGTCAATCGGAGAAACTTTTATTTGATTCGGCGCTTCAAAATGCGGGTCCAGTCTTCTGTAAGCATTCACGCTGGAATTCAAAACAAGACATATCTCAGAAGCATGGTTTAAAATTTTCCAAACGAAATCCCAAGCTGTATCGGATAAACCATCTTTACCATGAGTATTATAAAAAAGATTCTTACCATTTTTTGCAAGTGAAATATTAGTATGCATTCCGGAACCGTTCACGCCTATAAATGGTTTTGGTAAAAAAGTAGCTGTCATCCCTAGATTGTTGGCTACCTGACGACATACAAGTTTATAAAGCTGAATGTTGTCTGCGGCTCGCAATATATCAGTATAGGAAAAATTCATCTCAAACTGCGAAGGCGCTACTTCCGGATGGTCTTTCTCGTTCTTGAAACCCATTGCTCGCTGCGCTTCTGCCGCGCGGTCTATAAACTGACGCAATCTGTCTAAAGGCAAAGAATGATAATATCCGCCAGTTGAAATAAACTGAAAAGACCCTGTCTCCCCGTATTTCTGCTCGGCATTTATTCCATCAACCAAAAAACCTTCAACTTCCGCCGATACATAAGCTGTTATTTCTTTTTTCTTTTTTAAATTCTCGGTATAAAGTTTAAGTTGGCTTCGAAAATCTGAAACATAAGGTTTTCTGTCTCTATCCAACACATCTACAAACATAATGACTTTACCGGGGTCAAATACATCTGCCGGCAAAAAACGTATACTGCTCCAATCTATGGCAAGACGCAAGTCTGATTCATGTTGTTGGCTAAAACCGTGAATAGAGGAACCGTCAAAAGTCAGATTATTAGTGGAATCAAGTAGAAATTTTTTGTCGTAATCCAACATATGAAATCTACCTTCTAAGTCTGTAAAACAAAGCGTAACTGCTTTGATTCTTTTTTCTTTTTGCAAATATGCGCTATATTCTTTCTCTAGTATTGCAGAACCAACCTTCTCTGCTTTATCTTTGGCTTTCAAATTCATAACCTCAAGGTCGTCATACGGGATTTCTAAAAAATTCTTTAACGCTTTATTCTCTTTTTCCATATATAATTAAGTTAAATTAATAAATATTTAATATAAAAATATACTAAATTAAGTTAATTATACAATATATTAATATAAATTAATTGTGGATAAACCCTGCTTTCTTAAAAAAACAAAAACCCACCTTACGGCGGGTTTTTGCGGCACTTATGTTGTTTACGATAAATGTGAATCTTACTTCACACTCACAGGGAGAGTATAGCACACCAGAAATAAAAAAGCAAGTCTAAGCAGAAAAATCCTCTCTTGTGAGAGGATTTTTCATGTTTTTGGTCTTGTATCTATAAGCCGAATTCTGTGCCAACTGGCGATAGTTATTTATCTAGGCCCTCGCTTACGCTCGGGCTCAAGCGATTCTCTACCAATTTTGCCCACCATAAGTGGTGCAAAATTGAGTACCCTGAGCTTGTCGAAGGGCTCTTCGATTACACTCAGAGCTCTCAATTTTGTAATCGCTTATGGCGAACAAAATTGGAGCACGATCTTGCACATGCGTAGGTATTTTGCCGTTTCACCCGAACTTAATCGGTTCGTCACTGTTCTCAACCCTAGGATTACTCCCGACGGGCATTACCCGCTACGTTTGTCCCGACAAGTCGGAACTATGTGTTCGGACTTTCCTAACTCCGACCAAAGCCGAAGCTCAACTATCCGATACAGGACCGAATTGAGTATAAAATAAAAAAATAAAAAAGTAAACTAACTTTCTGAAGGACCTTCTGTTTTTTCTTTTTGAGCTTCCTCAGCTAGAACATCATCAATGGAACAAACTCCGGAAACACAAGCATATTCTTTCGCGCCGACAGTATTGTCTTCCTGTTCATAATAAATAAGTTTAGAAAAATCAATGTGTTTTATTTCTTTGATTCTTTTTTCATATTCTTCTTTGGAAATCTCTTCATAAGGAGCAAGTTGATAAACGTGTTCGGAACGAGGCAAGAAAGAAAGTCCGCCGACAATATCCCAATTTTCATAAATGAAGTTTGCAACTTTAATCCATTCATCATCACCCACATAAATAGTCACGGAAGGATTATGTTCAATATAATTAATTTTTAATCTCTTCCATTCATTGAGCAAATCAATAGCAGAAACTTGGTCACGAGTAACAGCTCCTTCCGGCGCTTTTATCGGAAATTCAACCACAGCGACAGTAGAGTTAGCGGTGGAATATCCGACTTCAGCTTTAAAAGGAACACCTTGGTCTTTTATTAATTGATACAGTGGGTCATTTGTAGAAATACGAACACGTCTGATGTAATGTTTGGCATACCATGGATGCATTCCGGAACCGACATAGAGAAGCTGACCAGAATTACCGTGGGGTTTGATTGTGGTAATGCATGTGGAATGATTAATGCCGAATTTTTTGGCGTATTCCTTATTTACTTTAATAGCTTCTTCTCGAAGTTCTGACAAAACTTTATCTGTCCTGATTGTTTTATTATCGTAATATCCGGTAATGGAAACGCCGAGTAAAGCTTCTTCTTCACAGTTTTCTTTCCATTCTTTTGACAGATAACCAAAATGAGTTAGGGTTGCTTGAAAAGTACCTAGTATTGTAGAAAGTCTCACTTTTCTTTTTAAATCTTCTACCGTGTCGGCAGGACGAACTACAATGGAAGTAAGATTGCAGAATTGCTTGGAACGGAGAGTGATTTCTCCGCAAGGATTTGAGCCCGGTAGTCCAACAATGACATTCTGGTCATCTATAATTCCGGCTTTTTTCCAATTCTCAATTCTACGCTTAGGCAGTTGAGTCATAAGCCCGCCCCTATTAAAGATTCCCCTCTCTCCTGTGCCTGATTTTATCAATTCTATCCATTCATTTAAAAATTCTGAAGCCGAAGGCTTTTGGCTATATACGGCTGAATTGTTGGCCATTGAACGCTGTCCATTATCAATCCAAAACTGTCCCTGTTTTGATTTGCGCATAGATTCATCATCAATATCGGAAAGAGAGATTAAAGCGCTGCGACGAACTCCTCCGGCAACAACAATAAGACCAATCTGACAAATTATATCGTGAAGGTCTAAATTGGTAAGACGTTTTGCTTGTCTTGATAATATTTTCTTTTTAGTAAAATTAATAAGGTCAATAAGAGGTTGAGGACCCGAAGCGCGACCACCGGCAGTTTTTAAACGAGCGCCTGACGGACGCACGCTACTATAATCAAAATTTATATCATAACCATCAGACCAAGTTTTACAAGCTAAAACAAAGGCATCCGCCCAACCTTCTTTGCTATCTTCCACAACATGAGTTGCAAGATGCTTTCCGGTTTGTCGTCTTATTTGCGGAAATTTTTGCACGGTTTCAGATTCAACAGAAAAACCTAAACCTGCTCCACTCATTAGTATGTACATCACCTCTCCTAAGTCTTGCCAACTTGAAGGCGCGAGGTAAGAACAATTGTAAGCCCAAACATTTGATTTTTTACATGCTTCTCCGGCAGACCAAAGCAATCTCATAGAAGGACAAATTTCTTGTTTTAAAATAGCTTCTTTTGTTTCAGAAAAATCTTTCGAAGACATTTTGTCGCCAAGATTTTCTTTCATATAAGCCATAAAACGGTCAATAGTTTCCACCCACGTCTCACGCCTGCCTAAAGTATCTTGCCATTTGGAATATGTTCTATAAAAAATGAACTCCTCGTAAGAACTTACAAAGTAAGAACTTGATTCATCAAAAACTTTTTTATTTTCAGGGGAGATAGTGCCAACTTCACGCCTTAATTCTGCTCTTTTTGACCTATATAAAATATAGGATTTTGCAGTAAGATAGTATCCCAAATCCATAAGTTCGGCCTCCACCAGGTCTTGTATCATTTCTACTGCCGGAACAAATTTTTTTTCGTCGCTTTTTGCCTTTACATGAGTTAATTTATGAAAAACTTTCTTCGCAACATCCTTTGCTTCCTTTTCTCCCCCCTCATTTGTCATGACAAATGCTTTGAGTACAGCATCAACAATTTTATTAAAATCAAAAGGGATTATTTCCCCTTCACGATTTCTAACATTTTTGATTTTATTCAATTCTTTCCTGCTTAAAACAATACTTTTTTCCATTAAGTGATTATACTTCTAAAAAATAATTTATGCGAGTGGAAATCAACAAAAAACAACAAAGAAAAACAGTTTGAAATGGCTGTAAATAGCCATCTCTTTAAAAGCTGAAATAACAAGCCCTAAGAGGATAAAAATTTTACCCTGTCCCCCTCTTTTAAATTATTCTTTTCCGAAAAAGAAGAGAAAACTTCCAAAACATACTTTGCATCTTGATTGGGAGTGAAAGTCTCCGGATATGACTCCGGTTTGGCATCTTTTTTTATATAAACCACTCGCAAATCTTCTCCAATCCAAATAATATCTATAGGAAAGTTCATATCCTTCATCCAAAAAGGATATTTGCCTGTATGGTTAAAAACGAAAAGCATGCCTTCGTCTTTTTTCAATTCTTTTATTCCTGAAAGACCTTGCTCCCGGGACTCTGGAGTTAAGGATAAATTAATTTTGAGAGTTTTTCCTGCAATTTCTATGTATTGAATTTTATCAATTAATAAATTTTTAGAAAAATTATTTTTTATCAGAAAAAATCCTACCGCAAAAAAAATAATAACTATGAGAAAAAAAATATTTCTATTTTGCATTTTTTATTTATGGTCTCCGTTGGTCCAACCAAAAAGTTTCCCGATACTTTCCGCAGTTTCATGTTTGCGAGCAATTTTTATTTCTCCATCTTGAGCAATAATTTTTGCGGGAAGAGAAAGTAAACAATGATGCGATGCTAAACCATCTTGATATGCTCCCGTATCTAAAACAGCAATGAATTGGTCTCCGCCATTTAATTTTGGTAGAAGAATATAATCTCCCCCCGCTGTATACTTGTCATCAGAATCACAAGTGCTTCCGGCAAGCCAAACTCTTTTAAAAGGATTATTCATATTGTTTACCGGTATAACATGCCATTTTTGATGTATTGCCCAGGTATCTTTAAGGTCATTCATAAAACTTCCATCAATAACATACCACGCTTTAGCATTAGCTTTATCAATATATTTTTTAGAAATAATTTTATAGATTGTTACTTGTGCCGGAGCAACAATATATTGCCCCCATTCAATAGCGAGGTTCGGATGTTTGATTCCCGCTTTGTCTGATAAATTTTTAAGAATTTTAATAATTTTACTGGAAACAGCTTTAGCTGTGTAAAATTTTTTCTTTTCATAAGGAATGCCAAAGCCTCCACCAATATCCAGTGTATCCAAATTGGGATGTATTTTTTGCATCTGAACATAAATACTAAATGCATGCTTTATTCCGTCTAAAATACTTTTTTGTGTTTTTATCTGTGACCCTAAATGATAGTGTAATATTTTAAGATTTTTCATTTTGGTCAAAGAAAGCGCGTCTCTTTCCGAGAGGCCAAACCGGTCAAACTTTTTATCCCAATGCGTGTCAGCTTTAATAGCTAAGTCCACCCGTACTCCAATATCGCCCTTATATTTAAAGAGTCTTTCAATTTCTTCTTGCTCTTCCATAATCGGCACTATGTTCATACCCTTAGTGCGCAATTCCTCTATCAAATCCAAATACTGGTCGGTTTTGGGACCGTTACAAAACACGCGAATTTTAGAATTAAATTTTTCCCCTTCCCAAAGTTTCTTAACAAGCCAAAGTTCATTGGAAGATGTCACTTCTAAATTTGCTCCTTCTGATAAAAGTGGTAAGATAAATTCTTTGTTCTGATTTACCTTCATTGGGTAATGGTAGAAAAATTTACCCTTATAGCCGTAAATTTTTACATAGGCTTGAAAATAACCGATTAAATCTTTCAAACGGTCTTCTATGATAGCCGGAAACACCACTTGGAGAGGCGTACCATATTTATGCGCAAGTCCATGTAGATTATAAATATGATAACCCTCTATAACCGTTAAATTACTGTCTTTATTAATATCAAAAAATTGTGTGTTAAATTCGTCCACTCCGAGTTTCCAAAATTTCTTCCAATTCTTTCCCTGTTTTTTGTTTTTTTTCTTTGCCATTAAATTGAAGTTTAGTATACCAAGTGTCTAAAAAATGTAAAGGGGTTATTCCTTTATTTTAAATACTTTTTTAGGAATTCTTTTTTAAATTTCAAGAAGCCATCATCTAATATTGACTGGCGGATTTTATCCACAAGATGGGTAATAAAATATAAATTATGAATAGAAGATAAAGTTCCCGCAAGCATTTCTTTCCCATGAAAAAGATGCGCAACATAGGCACGGGAATACCCCGAACGAAAACCTTCGGTTTCGGACGGGGCAAGATTTTTGCAAGTGAAACAATCACACCCCTCATCAAGTGGACCAAAGTCATTTCTATATTTTGTATTAGTAATTATTATTTTTCCATTTTTTGTATAAATTGTTCCGTTTCTTCCAAGTCTGGTAGGCAAAACACAATCAAAAAGATCCACCCCATTTTCTATACCCATAAATAAATCTTCCGGTTCCCCTATTCCAAGTAAATGCCGAGGCTTATCTTCCGGTAAAATTTCATTCACCCATTTCACAGCGGAAGACATATCTTCTTTAGCAAAAGAACCACCAATACCGAATCCGTCAAAATCCAAGCTGCCAATAAATTTTGCAGATTTTTTTCGTAAAGATTCTTCCCGCCCGCCTTGCACAATTCCAAACAGAGCTGGAAAAAAAACCGAATTGTTTTCAATTTTTTGCTCCCGAGGGTCCCGCTTTGGTCCCCTTAATGCGCCCGAAGAAGGGCGCAGGGACGAAAAATTGGAAGCAATAAAGTTTTTGTGCTCGCGTAGACTTCTCTCCGCCCAACGATGAGTGCGCTCAAGCGCTTCTTCTTGATATTTCAGGTCTTCAATAGGACTAGTGCATTCATCAAAGGCAAAAATGATATCTGCGCCTAAATTATGTTGAATTTGGATTGATTTTTCAGGAGTAATATAGTGAATACTGCCATCCAAGTGAGATTTGAACGAGACTCCGTCTTGCCCTATTTTTGCCAGTCTTGGAGCATCAGAATCATCAAATCGCTCTGGAATAAGAAGAAGGTCGGCTTTGTTCATCACCTTGGAAATACCTGCCCCGTAGGAAGCTTGCTTTCCTTTGGGGTCTTTTCCATAAGCGACACCTAGAGAAAAAACCTGAAAACCGCCGGAATCAGTCATGGTCGGACCCAGCCAACTCATAAACTTACCGATACCTCCGGCATCGCGCACAATTTCATCTCCCGGCTGTAAATACAGATGATAAGTATTTCCAAGCACTATTTGAATTCCGATATTTTTTACTTGTTCAGGGTTTAAAGATTTCACAGTTGCTTTTGTTGCCACCGCGACAAAAGCTGGAGTTTTTATTTCCCCGTGCGGAGTTGTGAGTATCCCCGCTCTACCTAAACATTTTTTTCCACCCGAGGCGGATTCGCCTTTGGCGGAAATTTTTTTCTCGATTTTGAATTCCATAACTATCATCTACGCTATAGCGTAGATGTATAATACTAGTACACTTCCTGTTGATAACATTTTTCACAGTAAATAATTTCCGGTCTGCTTGGCGCGTAAGAGGTTTCAAATTCATTCTCGCATTCTTTATTCATACATTTTCTGTGCCAGAGTTTTGGTGAGTTAGTTTGAGCAACTCTATTTGCGTGACGACAATTAAAACAGAGTTTAGGAAAAGGCAAATTATATTTCTTATAGAATTGTAATTCATACGGAATGAATCGAAACGCAAGAGAACAATTATGCATACATTTTCCCTCATGTTCACAGGCTTTTGTTTCTTCATTGATTACATATTTACGCTTATCAGGTTCACGCCATACATAACCTCGCTCCAAAACCTGCTCTTTCGTGAGAGGAAAATAAATATGTGCGGTCTCATTGTAGCCAAAAGGGCTTGCTTCCATTGGGAAAAATTCACCATATTTATATACTCTTCCCTTTTTATCAACATATGGCATATCCTGCATATGTTTGATGATTTTTTCGCGAAGAATTTCATATTCTTCTTTAGAATACTGTTTATTAAAGATGCAATACTCTCTCTTTTTTAGACCGACACAACCAAAACAATCATTACATCCTATTGCCGAGATGCAGTACTCCAAATTCCTAGTACCCGTAACTGCGAACCAGGAGAACTTTATATTAGATACCTGGTTTCCCACCTGTAGGGATTCATACACCAGTTCGGAACTTATACCAAAATGTGTAAAATCATAAAGGTTTGAAGACCTCGTCTGTCCGGGTGTAATCAGCATACAATATCTTGAATCCTCAAGTTTCGCAGCAATATAAGAATTTTTTACATTTTTGCAATTGTAAACATAATCTCCCGAGACGTTTAAATTTTTTATTCCATGCATGTACTTCTGTGGATACTGAATCCAAGGTTTTTTAGATTCTATCCACGCTCTATCTATTTTCTCGTGAGTAGAAGGATATATTTCCTTTAATTTTTCCTCATATTTATCTTGAGTATAGGATTGGTTAAAAATGTAATATCTTTTATTGACAAGATTAACACAACCAAAACAATCATTGCACCCCGTACAGTTTTTGCAGAATAGAAGATTATAGCAATTTATGCAATCTACACAAAACATTATATTATAGCTTTTATGACAATTTGTAATCTCGTAGCAACTTTCGCATTTATGAACAAAATAAGTGTCAATACAATTTTTTGAGTTGGTGAGATTACTTCCGTAAGCACAATCTTCGTCAAAATCGCTGTGTGTGACTAGATAGCAATTTTTTAAATAGCCAACCATGTTTGTGTACTCCGAGTTTACCAAGCTTGTATACAAGCCAAATCGACTAACTGCCGGAACACGATTCATTAAATCAAAAAGTTGTGCTAAAAATGGTTTTGACGAATCAAAATCAACTCCGTAATTCATAGCGTTCCATTTATCGCTCCACCAACACTCATTACAGTAAACAATGATTGATGATTTATCAGAGTAGACGGCTATGGTGCTTTTTCCACAGAGTGCACAGATGCGCTTATGAAGAGAACGCTCATTCCGCCAGATAAGACGTCTGACTAGTCGACATTCTGAGCAAAAAGTAGGTGACGGAACTTTTATTTTTTCATAAAAACTAAAATCATCTGGCTCGATAGTAAAGTCTTGTTTACAATTTTGGCATATTTTCTTTTCACTTTCATATTTCATTTTTATTTCTCCACTTCCACAAATTTCAATTCTTGTATGTTAATTGGACTCATAAGTAAAACTTTCTGAAAAGAATCACGTGGGTCTGAGATTGTCGTTTGAACTATTCCTACTGTATATGACATAATTCCGGGCAGAATTGCTTCTGTTCCTTTTTCTAAAACAAAATCTCTCGGTAAAACAATTTCAAAATTTCCTCCGCCTCGCCCGACTATTTGCACAAAAGTATCCCTGCCGACAATAACTATTTCAGTTTTTTCTCCAGGGTTTGAATATAAAATAACTTTAGAAGAATTTGAATAAGTTTCGGCAATGTATCCTATTGGAATATTTCCCAGCGCAAAAACTTTATGCCCGATTATAACTCCACTATTTGCCCCAACATCAATGATAAGTGTGTCATAAGGAGATTGATTCGGCTTAGATAAGATGCCAGCTAAAACCATATTTGCTTCCTCATTTTTCCTTCCTAAAATTTCCTTAATTTTAAAATTTTCATCTAAAATGGAATTATAATTTGCCATTCTTGCTTCTTGTTCGTTTAATTTTGATTTTAAATCTTTATTTTCTAAAGAAAGAGAATTTTTAGAATAAAAATAGGAACCGGCGGTTGATAATTTTTCTCCAATATTATTTCCCAAAATAAAAACAGGACGAAAAATAATGCTTGAAACGTAAGAAAGTCCGTTAAAAATGCTAAATCTAAAATAAATAAAAATAAATAAAAATGTGATAAGAATCAGATATTTAATAAATTTATTTTTTTTTATTTGTTTATCTAGGAGGTAGCTCATCTTGATTCCTAATTAAAACTTCACTATAAGATAGAATGTCGTCTAAAATGACTCCTGTTCCCCGAGCAACAGCCGTAAGCGGGTCATCTATCACATAAACGGGAATTTTAAGGACATTTTGCAAAAGTTCAGCAAGCCCTGATAATAAAGCCCCGCCACCAGAGAGAGTAATTCCCTTGTTCATTATATCGGATAAAATTTCAGGGGGTGTTGTTTCAAGCACATCTTTTACACCTTCAATAAGCTCTTTAATTGATAGTGAAAATGCCTCACGAATATCGGAATCTGTTACCACCACCTCGCGAGGTAGGCCTGTCAATAAATCACGTCCACGCACTTCTGTTTCCATATATTTTCCGGGAAGAACAGAACCAATAACAATCTTAACCATTTCAGCCGTGGTCTCGCCAACCAAAATTTTAAACTCATCTCTCATATAAGTGACGATGTCGTTATTAAATCTATCGCCTGCAACTTTCAAATTTTTTGATTTTACAATTCCCCCTAAAGAAATTACCGCAACATCTGTCGTTCCACCTCCAATATCTATAATCATGGAACCCACAGGGTCTTTAATGGGAAGTCTGACACCAATAGCCGCTGCCATAGGTTCTTCTACTAAAAATACTTCTCGAGCGCCGGCTGAACGAGCGGCGTCATAAACAGCGCGAGTTTCAACATTGGTTGTGCCTGTTGGAACACCGATTAAAACTCTGGGCCTGGCAAGTTTTTTAGATATTTTATCTGCTTTGTTTATCAAATATGAAAGCATTTCTTCCGTAACTTCAAAATCGGAAATAACACCATCTATAAGAGGACGAATTGCCTTTATATGTCCCGGAGTTCTTCCAAGCATTTCTTTGGCTTTTTCACCCACAGCAAGAATTTGATTGGTTTTAATATTTACCGCCACGACTGAAGGTTCATTAATTACAATACCGTGACCTTTTAAATAAACTAAGGTATTTGATGTACCTAGGTCTATGCCAATATCATTTGAAATTAATTTGTAAATTTTATCAAACATAAAAATAGTTAGGCTTTAGGCGCTAGGCTTTAGCAAAACTAATAATTCTTTCAAAGAAACAACTTTGCCTTTTTCTTCAGCGCGTTTTTTTAATTCAACTCCACCTTCTTTCAAACTTCTTGATGAAATAACCGCGCGATAAGGAATACCCAATAAATCGGCATCCGCGAATTTTTCTCCGGCAGAAATTTCCCTTCTGTCGTCAAATAAAACTTCTGAATTGGCTGACAAACTCTCGTAAATCTTATCTGCTTCAACAAGCACAGCTTCGTCTTCCCCTAAAGCAAGCAAATGCACTTGAAATGGAGCAACTGTCTCAGGCCAAATTATGCCTTTATCGTCGGCTAAGGCCTCCACAATAGTGCCCATAAGTCGCGCTGGCCCAATACCATAAGAACCCATGAATACTGGTTTTTTATCCCCTTTTTCTGTTTGATAAGTCAAATCGAGCGCATCTGAAAAACGAGTACCTAAAGTAAATATATTTCCCACTTCTACTGCTTTTGTTTCTTTAAAATCACCACTTAAACTTAAATCCTTTTTAACATCATCGGTAAAAACTTCTTTGTTAATGGCAATATTATTTTCTTCATTAACATAAATAGTATCTTCTCCGGTGGATGTGACTGTTTGAAATTCATGAGAAAATTTTGAAAAAGATCCGCCTGACGCAAAAGTTAAATAAGTTAAATGACCTATTCCTGATCTTTCAAAAATCTTTGTATATGCTTTTTTTGCTTTCTCATAAAATTCCAAATGTTCCGCTTCGTTTTTTGAAAACGAATAGAGGTCTTTCATTATAAATTCTCGAGTGCGCATTATTCCGCTTTTTGCGCGCACTTCATTGCGAAATTTATTTTGAAATTGATAAACGGACTTCGGTAAATCCCGATAAGAACTTATGTAATTTTTCATTATATTGGTTAACGGTTCTTCGTGTGTGAAAGCTAAACCTAATTCCGTATTATTTTTTAATTTTGTCTTAAACCAAATATCTACTTTTTCATTATCCCAACGGTCAGTTTTTTTCCAAAGTTCGGGATTTTGGAGAGCAGTCATAATAATTTCCTGCCCGCCAATAGCATTCATTTCTTCACGTATAATATTTTCAATTTTATTTAAAACGAGCAACCCTAGTGGTAAGTAAGAATATACTCCGGCCATTTCTTTATAAATAAAACCTCCACGAATAAGAAGCTCTGCGTTTTTTGACACTTCGTCCGTTGGCACTTCTTTTTTAGTTTTAGTAAAAAGTTCAGATTGTCTCATAACTCCATACTAACCGAAAAAAGCCTTTTGGTCAAAGTTATAAAAACGCTTATTACCGATATGTCAGTTGCAAAAAACGACCCTTTCTGTTAGAATAACCCTTATGCAAAGCTTGAAAGTAAAGGTAGAAAATAGAAATATAGGCGCTTCTGTAAGCGTGGAAAAAATGTTTGAAGCCGGAGTTCATTACGGCTATGAAAAATCAAGAAGGCATCCTTCCACGTCTTCATACATATACGCCACTAAAAATAACGGAGACATAATAGACCTTGAAAAAACAAGTGTTCAGCTTGAGCATGCGATGGAATTTGTAAAAAATTTAGGCGCTCAAAATAAAGTTATTCTTTTTGTCGGTACAAAACCTGAAGCTAGAGATACAATAAAAAATGCGGCATTAAGTTTAAATATGCCTTACGTTGATGTTCGATGGATTGGAGGCACTTTAAGCAATTTTACAGAAATAAAAAAGAGGATTGCTGAACTTGAAAAATATAATAAAGAAAGTGTAGAAGGTGGACTTGAAAAATATACAAAAAAAGAAAGAGTGGTTATGGCAAAAAAAATGGAAAAGCTTTCGAAATATTATTCGGGTCTTATTGGTTTGAAAAAGGCTCCTGACGCATTGTTTATCATTGATTCAAAGGCAGAACATATAGCTGCCACTGAAGCTAAAAAGTCAGGCGTGTCTACTGTTGCATTAGTGAATTCAGATTCAAATATAAAAGGCATTGATTATCCTATAGTCGGAAATGATTCCGGAATACCATCTATCAAGCTTTTTACCACTTCTATTGTTGGTGCTTATAAGACAGGAACGATGTCTTTGCCTGCTACTAAAGAGAAGTAAATATTATTTAAAAAGTTAACCCCATACCAGAGCAAGGCTCGGTACGGGGCAAGTAAAGGAACTTATGTCTATAAAAATTACGACTGAACTTATAAAACAATTGAGGGAATCAACCGGCGTTTCCGTAATGCAATGTAAAAACGCTTTGCAAGAGGCTGAGGGAGATATGAAAAAAGCTCTTGCTATTCTAAAAAAGACAAGTTCCGATATCGCGCTTAAAAAAGCAGGCCGTGATGCCAAAGACGGCAGAGTTTTTATTAAGGTGGGAGATAAAAAATCTATATTGGTTGCTCTTCATTGTGAGACTGATTTCGTATCCAGAAACGAAGATTTTGTAACTTTACTTTCTAATTTAGCTGATAAAGCGTTAAAAGAAGGTGTAGAAAAAATGAAGGAGGAAGCAAAAGATATGATTGACCCTCTAATTCAGAAAACCGGAGAAAAAATAGAATTGGGTGATGTTTATGAAATAAAAGGAAATATTTTAGGAAATTATGTGCATAATAATAAAATTGCCGTGATTGTTTCCCTAGAAGGTGGAAATGAAGAGCTTGCTAAAGATATTGCTATGCATATTACAGCAATGAAGCCAGAATATATTTTCCAAAGCGAAATAACAGAAGATGTAAGAAAAACAATCAACGAAATTTTTCAAAAAGAAGTTGCAGAGGTTGATAAGCCCGAAAACATAAAGAAGAAGATGTTGGAAGGTAAAATAGAAACATATTTTAAAGAAAAAACTTTACTTGACCAAGTATTCATAAAAAACCCTAATGAAACAATCAGTCAGCTCTTAGAAAAAAACAAGGCAAAAATAAAAGAAGTGAAACGTTATTCAATATAAAAATATTATGTATATATCTTTAACTTTGTTTTTTTTATCGCTTATCTTTATCATTATAATGATAAAGAATAAACTTGTACTGGTTAGAAATGGTCAGGTTGTGAAAGCGCAACATCCACATCCTTTTGTTCCTGAAATACAAAAAATAAAACATTTAACATTTAAAAACGGCAAAAAATTCGGATATGTGGCGCTTTTTATAATACTTAGATTTTTTATTAAATCTTCAAACTTTATAAAAACTAAAAGTAAAATGTTTGTGGAAGAGTTAAAAAATAAATTAAAAAATAAAGATAGTTTCGTAAATGGAACAATAGAGAAAAAAGAAGTTTCAAAATATTTAAAAATAATTTCAGAATACAGACACAAAATCAGACAGATGAAACATAGAATAAAAGAAGAAGAAGGAATAGAATAATTAATGAGCCGGCACGAGGGATCGAACCCCGGACATCTTCTTTACAAAAGAAGTGCTCTACCAACTGAGCTATGCCGGCTTACTGTTTTTAGAATAGCATATATTATGCTAATATGAAAATATTATTTTAAAAAAGCTAAATTAGTTTTACACTTTGTAGACCACCATATACCCTTTGGTTGTGGTATACTTAGGGAATGAAGAATTTAAGATTTTGTGCTGGATGTGGAACTAAACTTTTGATTAGACATAAAATAAAATTTTGCTCAAATAAATGTCAGTGTGATCTAGAATATAAAACAAATATTGATTTATGGAAGAAAGGAAGGTTAAGTGGTGGGGTTGGAATAACTGCAAGAAATTTAGCCGCTTGGCTTAGAAAGTACCTGATTGAAAAATACGACAATAAATGCTCCGTCTGCGGATGGAATAAAAAACATCCTTTAACAAATGTGGTACCACTTGAAGTGGATCACTTAGATGGTGATTCCGAAAACAATCTAGAGAAAAATTTGAGACTATTGTGTCCAAATTGTCATGCACTTACGCCTTTTTATAAAAATCTTAATAAAGGTAAGGGAAGAAAATGGAGAATGAAAAAATATATTAAAAATTTTTAATCTGAGAGGCGGCTCATTAATTAAAATCTATTGAGAAATTATACATTCCCATTGCGCATAAGCCCTGCAATCTAGCGCCAGGTTTTTGTGGAGGCACGTCAATCACGGTTTCACCGGATAGTGGAAGGTTTTTACGATAGTTTAAACTTGGAATAACCAATGCCGATGAACAGTCAAAAGTGCCTTTAGTATTCACCTTTATGACTGTCGGCAAATTCGCTTGGGCTTTGGTTACCCCCGGAAAATATCCGCCCTTAGCATTGATTTCAATAATTTGTTTACCGTCAACAATGTTCACATTATTAATGCTGTCATTCTGTCTATTGCTGTTCCCGGTAAGAAACACAGCTCCCGTTATTAAAATTATCGCTGCAAGAACAGATAAAATAGTTGCTTTCATATTAAAAATTAAAAATCGGTGGAATAACGCCGGCGCCGACTAAAGCGTTAATTAAATTAAAAATTCCGAAAAATATTATGACCAGCCCAGCTGTTTTGAAAAATATTTCGGATTGCGTTTTTTTATGAATACTGAGTGAGCTAAAACTCAGAAGTAAAAGGACAGGAAGCGTGCCAAGAGCAAACGTAAACATAATTAATGCCCCTGTTATAAAATTTCCGGTACTCAAGGTATAGATTTGCATAGATTGGGTGAATCCGCAAGGTAAAAAAAATGTTGCAACACCGACCAGAAGAGGAGTAAGTGTGTGGTTAATATTTTTCAAACTGTGCGCGTGTTTTCCGATAAAATTGGGTATGGTCGGTTGAAGTTTTTTAATCCAGGGAAAAATATCAAGAAGATTTATACCAAGAATAAGAAGAACAATCGCAACAATCAGACTGAGAACAAACGTGCCCGTAGCGCCAAGTTGGAATGCTGAACCAAGAACACCAATTGCCCCGCCAAGAATAAAAAATGATGCAAGTCTGCCGACATGGAATAAAACTTGCGGTCGTATTTTATCATCTTCTTTTGCGAAATTTGCCGACATGGAAAGCACAAGGCCACCAACTATCGCCATACATGTTGAAACGGAAGCAATGAGACCGATTATAAATGCCGTACCATAACTGACTTTTGACGCATTTATTAAATTCACTATACCAAGTTTTTGTAAAATGATAAAAAAAGCAATAAATGCCAAAGCAATGGGAATAGCAATGCGAAAATCAGACCATCCGGCCGAGTGATTTTGTTTTTCAAGCGAAAGCGTATAACCATGCGGTTTTAACACTTCACTTAATTCCTGCGCGACATTCCCCGGTTCTTTATCATTGAAATCCCCTGCTACTTCAACACTGAGATTTTTAAGCGACGCTTTTACATAAGACACTCCCGACACTTCTTTGAGTTCGCTTTCGGTTAATATCACACAAGAATTGCAATGCATACCGTTCACATGAAATGTGTATTTTTTCAACATTGAACATACATTTTATCATGAAGAATTATGCTCTGCAATCTGTATTTGCTACCTTTGGAAACCAAAGATTATTCGCTTCCAGCGCGGTCTTATACATATCCGTTTCGTTCGCCCCTTGGGAGGCTTTAAGTTCTAATAACCCGAGCATTGCCATTCCGTGATTGCAGTCTGGAAAATAAGTAGAGTTCTTACAGCACGGCCTAAAGACATTTTTTGCGACTTTTTCTACTAGAGTCTGTTGTTCCAAAGTTAATATTACAAATTTATGCATACTATAATGGTCCATGGCGTTTCCTTTCGCAAGTATCCACCCTCCAGTAGATGCAAAATTTTCCGCCCCGCCGTATTTTGAATCCACCATCGGGCCATTTTCAAGAATCGAATTTTTATTGGCTAACCCAAATGCCCAAAGCATATTAAGCATCATTCCTGAATTTTCCGAGGTAATCGCGATTTCCCTGTTACGGTTACCGTATATTATTTCTTTATCTTTTTCAGAAAAACTATTTCTTTCTTTGTAAAGATTTTCTATTTTTTCCTTATCAATTACTCCAGCATTTACCATTTTCAACCCTAAATCTCCCCAAAAAATTGCAAGCGCTTTTGGGACCGAATTGGGTGCAAAACCTAAAAGCACAATCAGAGTAAGACTTATAGAAAAAACAATAATTTTTTTTATTTTATTTATTTCTGTTGTTTTTTGATTCATAAATTTAAATGAAGAAAATTAAGATACCGATAATAATCATCGCCAGACCAGCCCAAAATCGTACCCCCTTCATGTTCGTTCTTTTCCATTCTTGTACTTTGTCTACAATTACTTTATCTGCGGTCACCCAAAGCACAGCCACTAAAGGTATGATGAGAATTAAATTGTAGAGTACTAGATAACTAAATCCACTGAAATACGTAACTTGGTCACGTAAGAGACCTATTACCATCAGATACGGCCCACCTATACATGGGAATTGGCAAATACCAACCAAGAGACCCAATCCGAAAACAGCCGGAAAGGATGCTTTTTCCATTAGTTGTCCCATTACTCCTTTAGTGAATGAAGGAATTTTAAGTTTTACAGGGAAATTAGGAAAGAGCTCATTAAGTAGATTGATTACGCCAAAAACAATAAGAAGAGTAGCTCCGAGTTTACCCATGAAATGAGGCGTGTTAAAAAGATGTAAAACTTTAAGAATGCCGAGACCGATTAGGAGATACGCCATGAAGATTCCGGCAATATATGTTCCCCCTATCTGAAGAATTTTCTTTCTTGTCATCTGTATACCGAACAAAAATGCAATTGTAATGAGAAGAATTGAAAATGAGCATGGATGAACACTATCAAGAAGCGCAGAAATTAAAACGAGGGGCAAAAGCCACGCGCCTTTATTGCTTAACTCCCAAATTAATGAAGCGGTTCCCCCATTATATTTCAAAAGAACTATCCCAATAATAGCGACAACCACAATAATTAGAATTGTTGTAATTTTTTTCATATTATTATGGAGTTACTAATGCTTTTACCTCAAACTGGAGAGTGTTGTCTGAAGTGTCGGTTAGAGTAATAAATCTGTCTATCATGCCAACACCTGCCGGTCCGTGAGCATTGGGGTCAAAGACTACCCGAACAATGCGATTTTCTCCGGGTTTAATAGCTTCGTCGGATAAAGGAGCCGCACCATGTCCTGACATACCAAAAGGTCCTTTCATAGTACCGTCTGGTTTTACTATATATGCGCTTGTGCACATACAGGAAGTCAGCACTTTGCTTAGAATAATGTCTCCATCATTGAAATTGGTTACTGTAAATTCTTTTACAACATTGCCATTTTTCATTGAAATTGCGCCGAAATCGTAAAATTTTTCTGTTGCAATAAGTGAACCTTTTGAAACATTCAAAGTTGAAACACCTTGAACAGAACCAGCCGTGCCACCTTTCGTAGAATAACCCCAAATATAGAACCCTGCGATAAGAAGAATTACAACAAGAGTATAAATAATATTTTTTGTTTTCATAAAATTTAAATTAGATAAGTAAAAAAATCTTTGACTAAAAGATTTTTTGAACACTTTAAAAAACTCTAAAAGAGTAATTTAAGGTGGAAATTATGAAAGAGACGGACTATTCTCAAAAAGAGAAAGCCATCTGGTTATTTTATCCGAGAAAGTATGTAATTTTTTATTATCTAGATAATATCTGTATTTAAAAAAATATTGTTCCTGATTTAAGAAGTTTTGTTTATTAAAGAAATATAAAATTATTCCCAATATTAGGAACGAAAAGATAAATAGCGACGGAAAGATTATATTTGAAAATTGGCGCCAGTCATTTATGTGGTCAAAGTTATTGTCGCATACAGAAAATCCATTCTCTGCATAAGGACAATTGGTCATCGGCGTTTCAGACATGTGACTTAATTGAAGCAGACCAAAAATTCCCACGCTTATGAAAGCAAATAGAATAAAGAAACTGAAAAATAATTTTGTATTATGTAATTTCATATTTATTAATAAATTTTTATTTATTAATTTGTTTGTAAAGCCAGATGCTGAGCAGAATTAGGTTTATTATTACCAAAAAGGCGACAACAACACCAAACCCTCCACCCATCATCCCACTGTACCCATATCCATATCCCATCATAATAATGATTATACCTTATTATTTATAATAAAACGACAAAATATTATTGGTCCTTGTTGTTAATACCAAAAGCAGTATGCAGCCAGCACCAGCCCAAGAAACTTTCAACCAATGCAATCCATCCTATAATCGCAATTACTATGTTCACCCAATTCGCATCAAAATTTGGAGCTATTGGTCCAAGCCACCAAAAAGCTAAAGCAAATCTTAATATTCTGTCCAATTTCCCTAAGTTTGAATTTGTCATGAAATTTTTAAATTATTCTTATAATTTCGACAGTTATCTTGCGTTATTAATAATGGTTTGAATGATTTGGTCAATTTCCTTCGGCCTTTCGCCTAAATCGGCTTGCGGAAAAAACTGTGGCAGGATAATCGGGCGCATGCCGGAAATAAAAGTTTGTCCATCTATGACATACACATTTATCTTACAAGGTAGACAAAGTCCGAGTTTAACGTCTTTGTTCAGAAACTCATTGGCAAACTTGGCGCTACAAAATTCAATAATCTTAAACGGCTCTCTTTCAAATCCTTTCTCGCCCAAAGTTTTCTGCACATTATGGACATATAGAACCCGCATGCCAACTTTGGCAATTTCTTCTTGCACACTTTGAACAGCCTCATCAAAAGATTTTTCTGTTGTTATTGTGTAATCAAATTCCATATCTTTTTGTGTTAGTGACTTAATTTAACCTAATAATACCAACTTATGCTCTTAATCGCAAAGAATTCAAAACAACACTGATACTACTAAAGGCCATAGCGATGGCGGCAAAAATCGGATTAAGCAATATCTTGAAAAAAGGATACAAAATTCCGGCCGCGACAGGAATAAAAGCAATGTTGTAGAAAAATGCCCAGAAAAGATTCTGTTTTATTACTCTCATCGTTCGTCTGGAAATTTTTATCACTTCAAAAATAAGCATCAAGTCTCCTCTCATTAATGTAATATTGGCTGACTCCATGGCAATATCTGTTCCTTCTCCCATGGCGATACCGATGTTGGCCTGGGTAAGTGCCGGAGCGTCGTTTATTCCATCACCAATCATTGCCACAATTTTTCCTTGATTTTGAAGCTCACGCACTTTTTCTGATTTTTTATCGGGCAATACTTCGCTCATTACATTATCTATGCCTACCTGGGCCGCAATGGCTCTAGCGGTACGATTATTGTCTCCGGTAATCATCCAAACATCTATATTATTTTCTTTGAGAGCTTTTATTGCCTCAATTGATTCTTTCTTTAAAACATCAGCAACAGCAAGCGCGCCTTTAATTTTTTTATCAACTACTAAAATCATTACCGTTTTGCCTTCATTTTCAAGCTTAGCAATATTAGCTTCATAGGGAGAAAAATCTAAGCCGATATCCACAACTAAGGCTCTATTCCCTAAATATGACTCAATTTTTTGAGTTCCAATTTGCAAGAACCCTCGCAATCCTTTTCCGGAAATTGCTTTAAAATTTTCAAGTTTATATAAACCAATTTTTTCTTTCTTTGCTTCATCTATGATGGTTTTATCAAGCGGATGAGATGATTTCTGGTCTAAACTTGCGGCATATTGCAATATGGCCTGCGCTAAAGGATGTTCTGACCTTTGTTCCAATGAAGCAGCAAGGTTAAGAACATCTTCTTGTTGTTCGTTATTAAAAGCAATAATATCGGTCAACTGCGGTTTTCCTTGTGTGAGAGTGCCAGTTTTATCCAAGATTATCGTATCTATCTTGTTAGCGATTTCTAAAGAAGCAGCATCTTTAACTAAAATTCCCCTAGAGGCAGCGCTTCCAGAAGAAACCATGATAGCCATGGGAGTAGCGAGTCCCAGAGCGCACGGACAAGCAATTATCAAAACTGCTACAAAATTAACAAGCGCAAATGTAAAAGCGGGATTTGGTCCAAAGAAAAACCAAATGACAAAAGATAAAACAGCAACAATAAATACTGCAGGAACAAAATAAGAAGAGATAAGGTCAGCCAATCGCTGAATCGGCGCTTTAGAACCCTGAGCTTCTTCCACCATTTTAATGATTTGCGAAAGCATTGTGTCTTTGCCGATTTTTGTCGCGCTAAAAGTAAAAGTCCCGAATTTATTTATAGTACTACCGATAACCAAACCATTAATCCTTTTATGAACAGGCATCGATTCCCCGGTAATCATTGATTCGTCAATTTCCGAATCCCCTTCAGTTATTTTCCCGTCAACCGGAATCCTTTCGCCTGGTCGAACAACTATTAAATCCCCGACTTTGACTTCAGAAATGGAAATTTCCGTTTCCTTTCCATCGCGTAAAATTTTTGCTGTTTTAGGCTGCAAACCAATAAGTTTTTTAATGGCTTCAGAAGCTCTTCCTTTCATTAAAACCTCGAAATATTTTCCTAAAAGTATAAGCACTATAATCACTGCCGATGTGTCAAAATAAAGCGCGGGTGTCATTCCACTTTTTGTAAAAAATGCAGGAAAAACCGTAACTGCCATACTATAAAAATATGCAGATAATGTTCCTACGGCCACTAGGGTGTTCATGTCGGCAGTACGATATTTTACAAGAAGTTTAAGTCCGCTATAAAATTGCCAGCCGACCCAAAATTGCACCGGGGTTGTTAATAAAAGAAGTACCCAATTATTATTCATAATTTTTGGAACAAAAGAAAACCACTCTAGAAAACTACCTAAAAATATAAAAACTGAAAGGATGCCACCGATAATCAGTTTAAGTTTCATTTCCTTTATTTGTTCTTCTCTTTCCATCTCCATATGATTATGTTGTGGAGAATTCATGTCCATATTAAGCATTTTTATTTCTTTTTCCTTTTTTTGAGAATCAACTTTAGCATTATTTGAAACAATGAGATGATATCCAGAATCTTCTACTGCTTTTGCAAGACCCGATTCAGAAACAATATTCTCGTCAAATTCAATTAAGCCAGACTCTGATGCATAATTGATTGAAGCTGAATACACACCAGCTGTCTTTGAAAGCACTTTTTCTATCGTGGCAACACAACTTGCGCAATGCATTCCTTGAATTTTATAGGTTTCTTTTTTCATTTTTACTTTCGCTTTAACTGGTAAACTTTTAAAATTTCCTTAGTGGCCTTATCAGTTTGACCCTTTTTTATCTGATTCACCAGGCAATGGCTCAAATGTCCTTCCATGAGTTTATTTTCTATCGTGGAGAGAGCCTGTTTTATGGCAGACGTTTGGGTAATGATATTTATGCAATAGATTCCATTTTCCAGCATATTTTGCAAACCCCTGACCTGTCCTTCAATTATTTTTAATCTACGAATAAGTTTTTGTTTATTATCTTGCATAACTTAAGTATATACCCCTAGGGGGTATTAGTCAAGCATTTAGGAGAAAAATTTTATTTTTTATCGTTTTAGAAGGGTTTGTATTTATAAGAGTTGTTTCTTGTAGTTTAAAAGACTCTTTTACCCTAGTTTCAAGCTCTTCCACACTATGAAAACCAGTCAATACATCTTCATCAACAACCAATGCGGGAAGTTTTGTATCTTCTATTTTATATATTTGAAGCATGGATTTTACCGCAGAGAGGTCAATACTATAGTCAAAAGAATAAACGCGAAGTTCCGGATATTTATCCCTAAGGGCCGATAGAGCAAATCCCTGTCTCTCACACTCACTGCAATTCTCTGCGGTTGTGTAAAAGTAGAGAATAAAAGCGGATTTAGTCTTACAACGTTCGGAAATCTTTTTTGTCAGAAGATAATCTTTAATTTGAAGAAGGGAATAATATTTTTTCAGATATGAAACTGTATCCGTCATGCCCAGATTTTGTTGTCCCCATTCCAGTTTATTTCCAAGTTCACCAAGTTCGCCGGAAAGCACAGAATCAGAAATATTTTTGCAAGAAAGTTCAGAAAGTAAAGAGAATTGGGTTTCAGAAGAAAGAATATCAATGGATATTTTATCTTGAATCAGTTTTAATTGGTCAATCTTTTTATCGCCAAAATAATTACTGACATAACTGGCGCTTAAAAAAAGCCCAACTGTGAATAAAAAAACGATTAAATATTTTTTCCAATCAATGGGGTTTCCGGTCATATATTTATCTCCAGGCTGGTTTTCTGGATAAGATAGTATTATAAACTGCTTTCAAAAGCCAAAAAGGTCCAATAACGCTAAAAATCAAAAAGAAGTAAAACGTGTTAAAAGAAAAACTCCATTTTCCTTCTGTCATTTTTTTTCCTAAAATTATTGAAAAAACTATTAAAAAATACAGTACGATAATAATAAAGAATGGGGATTGGGTATCTACAAAAAAAAGATCAGGAAAATTTGTCTTACTGACAAAACCTAGACCTACGGTTTCAAATTCTATAACTTTTGAAAACAAAAAGCTGCTTAAACCGTAGGCCATTTTCCCAAAAAGAAAGCTGACAGCAAAAATAGATATAATACTGGATGGTACGGTAAAAAGCGAGAAATTACCGTATTTTTTCCTAAAAATAATATTTCTATAATCAATAGTATTATTTATAAAACCGTAAATCCAGCGCAATCTTTGTTTAAAAAGTTTTGTAATTGTTCCAGGGGTATTGGTATAAATATAGGCATCATTGCATTGTTCTATTTTATAATGATTTTTTTGCATTCTGTAAGCAATTTCCATGTCTTCTGTGTTATGGGCATGACGATAAGGTCCTAAATCGTCAAAAACTTTTTTTCGAAAAATGGTTAGCGGACCCGGAGCCACGTGAATAGCGCCCATTAAACCTAGCATTTTCTTAATATAAACAGACATATCGTATTCAGCTCTTTGTGCTCCTTGAATTATATTTTTAGATTTTAAAGCAACGATAGAGGGAGCTACCGCCATGACATCCGAGTCTTTTTCAAAATAACTCATAATACGAATAAGAGATTCTGGGTCTGCGATTGAATCGGCATCAAGACAGCCCAAAAAATCAGTCTCAACATGCTCAAGTCCTAAATTAAGCGCGGTATACTTTCCGCCATTTTCTTTATGAAAAATTTTTACATTGGGATGTTTGGAGAATTTTAGAATAGCATTCCATGTGCCATCAGTAGACCCATCGTCAACTAGAAAGATTTTCAGTTTATCTTTTGGATAATTTAAATCTAACAAAGAACGCACTGTTTTATAAATCGTTTTTTCTTCATCCCAGCAAGGAACAATAACCGTTACTTTGGGATATTTAGCAAGTTTAATAGTTCCGTTTCTTGTAATTATTTTTTTTCTATTTTCAAGAAAAGTAATTAAAAAAAACACCTGCACATAAACAGATAGAAAAGTTAATACATAAAAAACTATATTCGAAATCGAAGCCATATATATGTTAGTAATATAACATTTTAACGCTAAAAAGCAACTTAAAAAGAGCGAAAACTTTCGTGTTCGCTCTTTTTAAAAACCACCTTAAATTACATACTTCCTTCCATTTTACTTCCCTCTCCGCCTGCGCAAGAAGGGCAAACGCACTTGCTACACTTGCAACCAAATATTTTCATTACAGCTGCAAGACCTACAAGCACATAAACTATACCTTCAACTACTGGAACAGAGCCGAGAACTATATTAACTACGTTCCAGTTGCTTACGCTACCTAAGAGCATACCCAAACCTACGAGACCCCAGTTTACACCACCGATGATTACTAAAACTTTAGTAATCCAATGCACAGTGCAACCCCCCACACTACAACAACCTTTACACATAATATTTTAACCCTATTTTATTTCGTAAGAACGAAATAAAAAGAGCAGTTAACTTATAATGGACCTTTAATAATATCAAGTAATTATACCATACCCTAAATAGAGCTTCAACAAGAAATTAAGATTAATCAAAGTATAACTGGGTACAATAGTTTGACGTCGTTCGGACATTATATAAGCAAGCTTATATATGCTCCTCACTAGTCAAAATAGTTTTTCAATCTTGCTATTTTTTCGTGTTGGCGAAGTTTTTCATGAACTTTTGCCTCTATTTGACGAATGCGTTCACGAGTAACACCAAATTCTTCTCCCACTCTCTCAAGGGTATGCTGGATACCATCAACTAATCCGTAACGCATTTCAAGTATTTTGCATTCTTTCGGATTAAGTTCATTTAAAACTTCGCGAATTTGGTCCGATAAAATTCTCCTAGAAGATTCCTGGTCCGGACGCAAAATTTTGTCGTCCGGAATAAAATTTTCGAGAGTTGATTTATCATCATCATCCCCGACAGGTTGTTCAAGGGAAATAGTTTCCTGACTGATATTTTCAATCACGTGAATTTTTTCAACGGGAATACCCATCTCAGTGGCAATTTCTTCCGCTAATGGTTCTCGGCCCAAATCCTGACTAAGTTTTCGATATGTCTGTTTGTATTTCGAAATAGTCTCCACCATATGCACCGGTATACGGATAGTTCTACTCTGGTCAGCCAAGGCGCGGGTAATAGATTGACGAATCCACCAAGTGGCATAAGTAGAAAACTTATATCCTTTTGTCCAATCAAATTTTTCAACTGCCTTAAATAATCCCAGATTTCCTTCTTGAATTAAGTCCAGAAGACTTAAATTAGCGCTTCTACCCACATATTTTTTGGCAATAGAAACTACCAAACGCAAATTTGCTCTGGCTAATAAATTTTTTGCCTCCAAATCACCCAGTTCTATACGCTTGGCAAGGTCTTTTTCATCAACTGCATGAATAAGCGCATATTGCCCTATTTCTTTTAAATACATTTGAATAGAATCATGTATGGTGGATTTATTTAAATCTTTGTCGGTAACATCGTTATCCAAATTAAGAAGATTTCCGCCTTCCAATACGTCTATCCCGGCAACTGCAAATTTTTCATAAAGTTCATCCAGGAAAAAAATGTTATTTTCAATATCAGGAAAAGTTTTTAATATTTCATCATAGGTAATAAATCCTCTTTTTCTTCCTTTTTCTATAAGTTCGGTTGAAAGACGGGCAAATACGTCTGCTTTTCTTTGGGTAAAAGCAGGTTTTTTCATAGCCTTATTTTTAAAGGTTTTTTTGACTTTCTTAACTACTTTTCTTTTTTTAGCTAATTTTTTTACAATTTTCTTTTTAGCTTTTTTAAGTTTTGATTTTATATTTTTCTTTTTTGCTTTTTTCATCCCAGTACTAAAATTTTAACTAATAATGTTTTACCTTTATGTCCCGTAATCAAAAATTTAGTACGGGACAGGTATATTTTTTAACGACCACGATTATTTTTAATTTCTTCTTTTCTTTTAGTTATTTCATCTATCTTTTTTAAAATTTCTATTTCTTCTTTTTTACCTTTTAAATTATGAAATTCCATCATTTTTTCATTCAGTTCTTCATTTAAATATTCTTCCTCAATATTCAACAGCATTTCATTTACATCTTTCTGCAAACTTTCACTGTCCGAGTAAAATTCTTCCGCTTCATAAATCAAATCTTCCTTAATGTCTTTATAAATTTCTTTTACTTTTTCTAATTTTTTAAAAATTAATTCTGGGTCTATTTTTCTATCTTGCATGCTTTCTTGCCAAAAGGCTATGCCTAAAAGTCTGCGTTCAATCGGGTCTTTTCTCATTTTTTTCTCCACATTTTCTTTAGCAATTTTTGTTTCTTCTGTTTCTGACTTTAATTCGGATTCAACTTTCTTCAAATCTTCTATTAGGGCGCTTTCAGGTATGCCGGATTTGTCGCTAATTAACGTAATAAAATGGGATTTTTCTATTGAACTCTCAAGAGCATCAACGTATGGCAATATTTTATCTTTTATTTCTCTCCCGATTTTTCGCGTATTTTCTTTGTTATTATCTAAAATTTTATTTAAAAGAAACTCTATTATGTGTTTTGAATCACGAATAGCCGTACGCCATGCATCTACGCCATTTTTTGCCTCGCCCATTTGGCTATGGCCACGGGAAATTAAATCCGCCGGGTCAACACCTTCCGGCATAGAAACAACTTTTACATCCATACCCAGAGAAAGAGCTATTTTACCTGCGCGTGAAGATGCGTTAAACCCTGCGCGGTCTGCGTCAAAAGCAATGACAATATTTAAAGAAAGACGACGTAATAACCCCAAGTTTGAAATAACATTTTCTTTTGAAACAGTAGAATCTGAGAGAGCCGTACCGGAAGAAGCAATTGTGTTTTTATATCCTGCTTGATGCGATAATATTAAATCCATCTGACCTTCAACTAAAATAGAAAAGTTATTTTTACGAACTGACTCTTTGGCTTTATCTAATCCAAAAAGAACGGCTGATTTGCTAAAAATGGGGGTATCAGGACTATTCAAATATTTTGCTGACTTTTCATCGTCAATAAAAATTCTACCGGAAAAAGCAATAACACGCCCGCTTGAATCGGAAATCGGAAATATAATCCTGCCACGAAACCTGTCATACATGCCTTTCTCTGTCTTTTTAGCCAATCCTGCTTTTTCTATTTCTATATCCGTAAAATTTTTACTTTTAAGATATGCATAAAGCAAGCGCCAATCATCTTTTATAAATCCAACTCTGAAATCTTTTATTGTTTTATCTTCCAATCCCCTTTTTCTCAAATAATCAAGAACTTCTTTGTTTTCCGTCAGATTTTTTTCAAAAAATTTAGTGGATTCTTCCATTACTCTGTATAATTTTTCTTTTTCTCCTTCTTTTTCTTTACTATATCCTGAAAGTGAGATTCCGGCTTTTTCAGCTAAAACTTTTAATGCGCCTTTAAAATCAAGTCCCTCAAACTCTTCTATAAAGGTAAATATGTCTCCCTTGGCGGCACAACCAAAACAATAATAACTGCCACGGTCCGGCGACACAAAAAATGATGCTGTTTTTTCGTTATGAAACGGGCATTTGGCCTTAAAATTTGTGCCTGCTCGGTCTAGCTTTATGTATGAAGAGACTACTTCTTCGATTGAAAGCCTCTCCTTTATTTGTTGAACTGGAGAGTTCATAAAATTTTATTCCTCTTCTGGTAAACGCACCCTACTTTTAAATCCGGTTCCGGCCGGAATTAATCGTCCTATAATGACATTTTCCTTTAATCCTCTTAAAGAGTCAATCCCGCCTTTTACCGCATTTTCTATAAGAACACGATTGGTATTTTGGAACGATGCGGCAGAAAGCCAACTCTTGGTGCGAAGAGATACTTCGGTAATGCCAAGCACTATTATTTCAGCTTTTGCTTCTTTTTGCCCTATTTTTGCAATTCTGTCGTTTTCTTCAATAAACGCCGTATTCTCAACAATATCGCCGATAGAAAAGTTAGTTTCACCCACATCTTTTATTTTTCTTCGTGAAAACATCTGGCGAATAATAATTTCAGTGTGTTTTCTTGAAATTGAAGCACTTTGAAGTTCATAAACTTTGTTTATTTCTCGAATTATGTATTCTTCAACTAATTCTTTGGTTCCAAACTCAAATATTTCAGCAATATCTGCAGACCCATCAGTTAGAAGCTCGCCTTTCTTTATTCTCTGGCCAACTTTTACTATTGGTGTTCTACGAAACGGCACAGCATATTCTATTTCATTTGATTTATTATTTTTAATCTCAACGTCAGAAAGTATTTTTATTATTTTTTCTTTTCCATCTTTATTTTTTATTTCAGAAATTTCTCCGTCAGTTTTGGAAACTATTGCCGGGTTTTTAGGAATTCTTCTTTCAAAAATTTCTTCAATACGAGGCAATCCCGTAGTTATGTCCGTACCGGCAACACCTCCGGCATGAAATGTACGCAATGTGAGCTGAGTTCCCGGTTCTCCTATGGCTTGAGCCGCAATAATACCAACGGCTTCTCCCAAATCAACAAGGTGATTTCTTCCCAGGTCTAACCCATAACACATTTGACAAAGACCGTGAGTAGTACGACAAGTTAAGGGAGAGCGAACAAACACCTGTTCAAAACCCATTCCTTCAATGTTGTATGCTTCCTCTTTGGTAACTAAAAATCCTTTTTTATAAATTACTTTTCCGTCTTTGTCTTTAAGGTCGCCCGCCAATACACGTCCACGGACATTTTTTGAAAGCGGGATTTCAATTCCAGAAATATTTTCTCTGGTTACTATTTTTCCTTCTTTTGTGCCACAATCTTCTTCGGTTATGACAACATCTTGCGCAACATCAACTAATCTACGAGTTAAATATCCGGCTTTAGCGGTATTTAGAGCGGTGTCTGAGGCACCTTTACGAGCGCCGTGAGTAGTAACGAAATATTCAATCGGAGAAAGTCCTTCATGATAACTAGGAATAATTGGAAACTCCAATGTTTTGCCTTGGTTATTTTGAATGAGTCCTTTCATTCCAATCATCTGAATCAAAGAAGTCATGGTACCTCTGGCTCCTGAGGTAAATAAATCATAAGTAGAACCATTTTTATCAAGCGTTTTAGGCAAAACTTTTTCCAATTCTTTTTTGGCATACGTCCAAATTTCAATAATTTTTTGATATCTTTCTTCTTCAGAAAGAAGACCGTCATTCCATTCTGATATTATTTTTTCTTCTAATTTTCTGCCTTCTGCAATAATTTTTGCTTTTTCAACAGGAACTTTAACGTTGTCCAATCCCCAAGTTGTACCGGAGAATGTTGAGTATTTGAAACCAAAACTTTTTATTTTATCAAGAATAGCAGGAGTTTTGTCTATGCCATAATGCATAATGAGTTCATCAACAAGAGAGGAAATTCTTTTTTGAGTCATTTCATCGCTGACATAGGAAAAATCACTTGGTAAAATACTGTTAAAAAGAAGTTTGCCAACAGAAGTATCAAAAAACTCTCCATTAAATTTACTATATTTATGACTGTCTGTTGCTAAAACTTTTATTTTTGCCCTAAAAGATACAATTCCATATTCATAAGCAGTGATAGCAGTGTTGGGACTTGAAAAATATTTACTTTCTCCTTTTTCACCTTCAACAGATTTTGTCATCCAATAAGACCCGAGCACTATGTCTTTACTAGGATGCACTATTGGGTCGCCATTTTGAGGTTTAAGCAAATTTTTATTTGCAGCCATTAATTCTCTGGCCTCGGATTGAGCTTCTTCCAAAAGAGGAACGTAAACCGCCATTTGGTCTCCGTCGAAATCGGCATTAAAAGCCTGACAGACAAGCGGATGCACTTGAACAGCGTTTCCTTCAATAAGAATCGGATTAAAAGCCTGAATACCTAAGCGATGAAGTGTTGGCGCACGGTTTAAAAGAACATATTTCCCTTGAATAACTTCTTCCAGCATTGCCCAAACTTCCGGCGTGCGTTCTTCTATCAGCTTATTTGCCCCACGAATGTTAAATGCCAATTCGGCCTGTAAGATTTTAGAAATGACAAAAGGCCTGAAGAGCTCAAGGGCCATATGTTTCGGTAATCCACATTGATTAAGTTTAAGTTCTGGACCAACAACAATAACCGAACGACCTGAGTAATCCACACGTTTACCAAGTAAATTTTGGCGGAATAAACCTTGTTTAGATTTTAAGTTGTCGGACAGAGATTTTAAAGGACGCTTTTGAGACTGGCTCATCGCTGCGCTGTCATTTTGTTTTGCAATTGAATTGTCTATAAGAGCATCCACTGCCTCTTGAATAATTCTTTTTTCGTTTCGCAAAATAACATCCGGCGCATTTATTTCTTTTAATTTTTTTAGACGATTATTTCTATTTATCACTCGGCGATAGAGGTCATTTAAGTCAGATGTTGCATGACGTCCTCCGTCCAACGCAACCATAGGACGCAAAACCGGAGGAATAACCGGAATAACGGTTAAAAACATCCATTCTGGTCGGATTCCCGCATAAGTCATAGCACGAATAAGAGAAAGTCTTTTTTGTAGCTTTTCTTTTTCAATCATGCTTGCTTTTTCAATCATTTTCTCGGTGAGAATTTTTAATTTATTTAGGTCAAGATTTTTAAAAATAGAATAAATAGCTTCAGCGCCTATGTTTGCTTCAAAACAAGTACCATATTTTAAAGAATAATGATGAAAAGAAATTTCATTCAAAACTTTTCCTTCATAGATTTCTAAAATTTCTTTTTTAGTGCTAGAAAATAAATCTTTTAATTTTTCACGGATATTGTCGTCAGCTGAATTTTTTAATTTAGCTTTATATTCTTTTTCTAGGTTTTGAACAATTATTTCTTTTTCATTTTCATGAACTTTGGTAATTATATATCCGGCAAAATATATTACTTTCTCAAGGTCGGATACTGAAATATTTAGAAGTATACTCATTCGAGAAGGCACTCCTCGCAAAAACCAAATGTGGGCGACGGGTGTCGAAAGTTCAATATGCCCCATTCTTTCTCGTCTTACAATAGAACGTGTTACTTCCACTCCGCATTTTTCACAAATAATATCTTTGTAGCGAATTCTGCGATATTTCCCACAATAACATTCGTAATCTTTTTCCGGTCCGAAAATTTTCTCGTCAAAAAGACCACCGCGTTCAGACCTGCCTGTGCGGTAATTTATAGTCTCAGGCTTGGTGACTTCTCCATAAGACCAGTCTTTTATTTGCTCGGGTGATGCAAGTTTGAGCGAAATATAATCAAAATCAGTTTTATTTAAGGTTTTCATAATTCAATTTTATTCATTATGACCCTGATTTTTTATAGAAGGGTCATATTTTTTCAAATTAACATCAAGCGCAAGCCCTCGCAAATAATTTAGCAAAACATTGAATGATGCGGGAGAATTTGGCGGTTTAATGGTTTCACTTTTGATAATAGAATCAAATGTCTGAGAACGACCCAATATGTCATCAGATTTAATAGTAAGCATTTCTCGCAATGTATAGGCTGCGCCATATCCTTCTAGCGCCCAGACTTCCATTTCTCCAAATCTTTGTCCTCCGCCTTGAGCTTTTCCACCTAATGGCTGTTGAGTAATAAGCGAATAAGGTCCGATAGAACGCATATGAATTTTATCTTCTACCATGTGGTGAAGTTTCAACATATACATGTACCCGACAGCAACATCCTGGTCAAAAGATTCTCCTGTTCGTCCATCAAAAAGTTTTAATTTGCCATTTTCCGGAAATCCGGCTTTTTTCAATTCCCCTCTTATTTCTTCATGACTTGCTCCCAAGAATGGAGGAACGATGGCCTGATATCCTAACGTATTAGCCGCCATGCCAAGATGCATTTCTAAAATTTGTCCCAAATTCATACGAGAAGGAACACCTAACGGCGAAAGTATTATATCGACCGGCGTACCATCCGCTGCATAAGGCATATCTTCTTCCGGGAGAATTCTTGAAATGACCCCCTTGTTTCCGTGTCGTCCAGAAAGTTTGTCTCCGACTGAAATATTTCTAATTTGAGCAATTTCAATCACAATTTTTTTAATAATTCCTGCTTCAAGTGTATGACCCAAATCACGGGAGAAAATTTTGATACCGATAATACGACCGCGTTTTCCGTGTTCCATACGAAGAGACGTATCTTTAACATCACGCGCTTTTTCGGCAAAAATAGAACGCAATAAGCGCTCTTCTGGGGTAAGTTCAGTCTCGCCTTTTGGAGTAATTTTACCAATTAAAATATCATTTTCCCTGACTTCAGCCCCGATACGCACAATACCATCTTCGTCTAAATCTTTAAGTTTTAATTCTCCGACATTTGGTATGTCACGAGTGGTAATTTCAGGTCCAAGCTTGGTATCGCGAACTGTGCAAACGAATTCCTCAACATAGACACTGGTAAATTTGCTCTTCTTTACAAGTCGCTCAGAAATGATTATGGCATCTTCATAATTTAGTCCAGACCAAGACAAAAAAGCTATAAAAACATTCTGTCCGATTGAAATTTGTCCATCTACTGTGCTTGTTGTATCAGCTAATATGTCGCCTTTTTTAACTTTCTGTCCGACATCCACCGCAGGACGCTGATGAAATGCAGAAAAATTATTATTTCTCAAAAAATTAACAAGGGTGTAAGTTTTTTCGGATTTTCCCTCGGCTGTAGCCTTATGGGCGAGGCCTTTTACTACTATTTTCTTTGCATCTAAATAAGAAACAACTCCATCTTCTAGAGCAATAACTGTTCTTCCGGTATCGCGAGAAGCCAAAGCTTCAACACCTGTTGCAACCAAAGGCGCTTCGGGAAGTACGCAAGGAACAGCCTGTTTCTGCATGTTGCTTCCCATTAAAGCACGGTTAGCATCATTGTGTTCCAAAAATGGAATCATGGAAGTTGCTATGGAAAAACCTTGATTGACCGCAACGTCAATAAAGTCAACTTGGTCGCGATAAATCATACCTGGATTTGTTTTTATTCTGGCCGCTACTTTTTCTTCTGTTATTTTTCCATTTTCATCATAAAGAATTCCTGCATGCGCAATATTATATTTTTCTTCTTCCAGCGCATTCAGATACTGAACTTCCCCGGTAATTTTTCCATCTTTTACCTTTATATATGGAGTTTCAATAATTCCAAAATCGTTTATTTTTGCGTAAGTGGAAAGATGTAAAATAAGTCCGATGTTGGGTCCTTCTGGAGTATGAATCGGACAAACTCTTCCGTAGTGAGAAGGATGCACGTCTCGAACTTCTAATCCTGCACGTTCACGAGTGAGACCTCCGGGACCCAGAGCGGAAAGAGTGCGCAAATGTTCCATTTCGCAAAGCACGTTTTCCTGCGCCATAAATTGTGAAAGCTGGTTAGTGGTAAAAAATTCCTTAATACGAGCCTGCAAAGGACGCTGATTAATAATATGAATTGGCAACGCAGTATCAACATCAATGATGGACATTCTATCTTGAATGTTTCTCTTAATCTGCATCATGCCGGTACGCACTTTCTGTTGAAGCATTTCTCCAACAAATCTGACTCGTCTCTGACCCAAATGGTCTATATCATCAGATTTTGCACCGGGAGTATTATTTAAAACAATAATATTTGTAATTACAGTTAATAAATCTTCCTTAGAAATGGTTCGGCGAGCAAGCTCTTCCTCTTCTAATGGTTTTTCAAAACGCTTATTAAACCTGTATCGTCCAACTGGAGAAAGGTCATATCTTTCAGGGGTAAATAAAGAGTTAATAAACTCTTTGGCGTTGTCCGCTGTCGCCATATCCCCGTCCCTTAAACGTTTATATATTTCAATATATGCATCATTCAATGTTTTAGCGACATCTTTTGCCAAGCAAGCTTCAATTACTTCTTTGCAATTTGGAATCTTTTCAAACGCTTTTAGCATCATCTCATTAGTGCTATAACCCATGACACGTAGTAACGCTGTTGCGGGAAATTTTCTTTTTTTGTCTATTCTTACATATATTGCTCCATCGGATTCCGATTCTATTTCAATCCAAACTCCGCGAGCCGGAATAATTTTTGCGCCAAAATATCTTTTGCCTTTATTTTCGGATTCCGTAAAGAAAACTCCGAAACTTCTGGCGAGCTGCGGCACTATAATGCGTTCTACGCCATTTATAATGAAAGTTCCGTGCGGAGTCATCAAGGGAAGCTCGGACATAAAAATCTCCTGTTCTTTAACGGTACCCAGAATTTTATTCGTTAATTTTACACGAGTCTTAAGAAGACCCTGATAAGAAAGTTTATTTATCTTAGCGTCATTCTCTTCACAATTAGGTTCACTAAGAGAGAAAGAAGAAAATTCAAGTTCAAATTTTTTTCCGGAGTAGTCTATGATTGGAGAAAATTCTTTAAAAACTTCTTTTATTCCTTCTTCCACCAGCCACTTGAAAGACTTAGTCTGAGCTTCTATCAAATTTGGAAATTTTATTAACGGATTTTTATGTCTTAAAAAATACTTTTTTGGACGTTTTTCTGTTTGCATATTTATTAAACCAAAATAAAGCAATAAAAGGCAAAAGAAAAACAAAGGAAAACGTGCTTTTCTTTAGCTTCTTAAGAAGAATTATTTAGATATTATGATTAAGTTAAAAACTCTATTAATACAAACTAGAGATATATCCAAAACTCAATCAATCTCTTATCTGTGAGTATACTCTTAATGTATTTTTTGTCAAATACGTTTGGGGATTATAAATAATTATAAAAAAGAACCCCCACATGAACAATGCGGGGGTTAAGGGAAAGGAAAAATATATACTTTACTTGCTGAAGCGGAGGGCGGGGTCATTCAAGTTCCAGCGATCATCCAACCAACGCCAATGCACCACAAGTTCACCACCTTCCTCACGGAGAAACGGAACAAGAAGATAGTTGTCATGGTGAAGTTGCACGACTGATTTCCACAAGAACACTTTTTTGCCCTTGAAGAGCTCTCTGAATATCTCTACGCCCTTCTGTTGGATGACCAAGCCATCCTGTAAGCTAAGACATGAACCGAGAGTGTTGGTGTCCTTCAGATACTTATAGATAACACCACCACGCACATAGCCACGATTCTGGTCATCATGAAGCCACTGCCGAACCCCAGCCTGCAAATCATACTCAGCAGGTCCTAGGAGCTCCAGTTCGGGATGTACCAACTCCTTTATCCAATCAGGATATGTCGGCTTGACCAGACGGTCAATCTGAACAATGAAATCAGGAAAAAACTCAGAGACAGAAGTAGAGTCTTTCAAAAACATCAAGGCGCCAGTATCACCACCAATTTTCCCCACGATGGTGTTCAGTCGAGAATCGTTGTATTCCATTAGTTTTTTCCTTTCTTTAGCTAATGGTCCTTTCTATTAGAAGTTTAACTCAAGGAACTTTTTACTCTTATACTTTAAGCCCGATAAATGTTTCTGTCAAACAAGAATATTATTTTCTCTTCCTCCACTCTTCTATCTTTTTATGATTTCCAGAGAGTAAAACTTCTGGAACTTTGTAGTTTTTGCTCTTGTATTTTAATATTTCCGGACGAGTGTAAACTTCGCTGGTAGATACACGTTCTTCTTCTAAAGAATCATGATTGCCAAGCACTCCTTTAATTTGCCTAGAAACACAATCCACTAATACCATTGCCGGTATTTCTCCGCCAGTTAAGACATAGTCCCCTATTGATAATTTTTTAGTTTTTAAAATTTTATCTACTCGCGCGTCTATACCTTCATATCTTCCACAAATTAAAATAATATCCGTATATTTTTTTGAGATATTTTTTGCGAAAGTAGTGGTAAACTTTTCGGCGCTAGGAATAAAGTTTACAATTAAGATTTTTTTATTCTTGCTTTTTATTGAATTTACAGCTTTCTCAATTGCCTTTAATAAAGGCTCGGCTCGTATAACCATTCCTGGTCCTCCACCATATGGTTTATCATCCATCGGTTTGTAATTATTTTTTGGAGCTTTTATAAAATCCCTAGGGTTATAAAAATTTACTTTTATAAGCTTGTTCTTTATCGCTCGCCCAATAATAGACTCACTTAAATATGAGCTAAATATATCAGGAAATATAGTAATAATGTGAAAATGCATATAAATGAGTATAACAAAAAATCCCCCGAATGGGGGATTTTTTGTTATTTAAATTCCTTTCAAATCTTCCATAGCTTGGTCAACGGTTTTTGTTGCCATTTCTCCATTTACAGGTCTTGATTCAGGCCTCATTCCGCCTTCAGGCTCGTTAATCTTTAGATTCACGCGAGCATTGTTTTTCATACCTATGATTCGCAATAATGTGCGAATAGCTTTTGCCGTGTTTCCCATTCTTCCGATAATCTTGCCCATATCGGCAGGATTTACTGTAAGAGAAATGAGCACTCCCATTTCATCAACAGTGCGATCGAGTTTTACATCGTTCGGATTGTCTACTAGCGCTTTTACCACATATTCCAGAAATACTTTATCAGCGTCTTGCATGGTTTCAGAATTTTATACTTTTAATCTTAGCAGTGTTACGACCTTAAGAAATTATTAGCACTGCTTACTGTAAGTATACACAACTATTTTTAAGCTTTCAACTCTTTTCTCTTTAAGGTTGGTTTTTTCTTCGGTAAAACATTTATTTTCTTACCTTCTATTACTTTTTGATGCACCATAAAATTATGCATCGTATCAGAAAGTTGAGCTCCTTTTGAAACCCAATACTTTATTCTGTCAGCTTTAAAATTGGTTTCACCCGCTTTAGGATTATAAGTACCGATTATTTCCAAAAATTTTCCGCTTTTTGTGCTATTTTTTGAATCAGTTAAAACTGCCCGAAATGATGGGTCGTTCTTTCTGCCTATTCTTTGTAATCTTATTTTTAACATCCCAGTACTAAAATTTTAACTAATAATCTTTTATCCTTATGCCCCGTAATCAAAAATTTAGTACGGGACAGATAGAGACAGTCTAACATAACTTACAAAAAAGGCAAATAAGGAAATTCTGTGTTATATTAAAAGAGTGAAAAAAGAAACAAAAAAAATTCAAAAGACAATACAAGGTGTTATTTCTATTTCTGTCAAAGGCATTGGTTATGTCAAAGTTCCTGAACATGAAGAAGATATAGAAATTGATTTCAGGCATTTAAATACAGCGCTTCACGGCGATATAGTTGAAATTTTACAGCATCCCAAAGGGCGTGGACGTCTTACGGGAGAAATATCAAAAATAATTTCACGCGCAAAAATTGGTTTTTCCGGAGTTTTGGAAAAAGAAAAAGATATTTTTTTTCTAAAACCGGACGATACAAAAATGTATACGGATGTATTGATACCTCCCAAAATGTTGAGCGGAGCAAAAATTGGACAAAAAGTTTATGCAGAAATAATATCTTGGAAGGACGCGCTAAAAGCACCAGAAGGAAAAATAGTAAAAATTTTGGGACAACCCGGCGAAAATAATGCGGAAATGTATGCTATCGCAATAGAGAAAGGTTTTAGTAGCGACTTACCGGAAAAAGTTGAAGAAGAAGCAAAAAAAATAAAAAATCTCGGAATTAAAAAGGAGAATTTTATAGGACGACGCGATTTTAGAAAAACTCTAACTTTTACTATTGACCCTGAGGATGCAAAAGATTTTGATGATGCTATATCTTTTAAAGAGATTAACAGTGATGAATACGAAATAGGTATACATATAGCTGATGTAACTCATTATGTAAAAATTGGCAGTGAACTTGATAAAGAAGCAAGAAAAAGAGGAACTTCCGTATATTTGGTTGATAGAACAATACCAATGCTTCCAGAAACACTTTCAAACAACTTATGCTCCCTGCTTCCACACAAAGACAGACTTACCATGAGTGCAGTTTTTATCATAGATAAAAACGCGCATGTAAAAAAAGAATGGTTCGGACGCACGATAATACATTCTCAAAAAAGATTCAATTATGAAGAAGCGGAAGAGTCTATTAAAAAAACTTCAGCGCCATTACACAAAGAACTTTTTATCTTAAATGCTTTGGCAAAAAAATTAACGAAGGAAAGATTTGCAAATGGCGCAATATCGCTTGACCAAGAAGAAGTGAAATTTGTTTTGGATAAAAATGGAGTACCAATAAAAGTAATAAAAAAGGAACGAGGTGATTCCAACAGGTTAATTGAAGAGTTTATGCTTTTAGCGAATAAAAAGGTTGCCGAAACAATTTCAAAAGGCGTAAAAAAAGAAAATGGGGTATTTGTTTATCGTATTCATGATAATCCCAGCAAAGAAAAAATGACTGATTTGGCATTTTTCTTGAGAAGCTTGGGGTATAAAATATCTTTAACAGATGGAATTATACCAACCCGTGAAATAAATAAACTTTTAGAAAGTTTATCGGGTAAAAATGAAAAAGATACAGTGCATCGCGCGGTTATACGTTCTATGGCAAAAGCAATTTATTCTACAAAAAATATAGGACATTATGGTTTGGCATTTGAATATTACGCTCATTTCACTTCCCCCATTAGACGATATCCGGATATGGTAGTGCATAGACTTTTGGCTGATTATTTAAAAGGGTTAAAGGTGGGTAAAGAAAAATTAAATATATATGAAGAAATTTCTAGAAAATCATCTGAACGAGAAAAATATGCTTCAGACGCTGAACGGGCTTCTATTAAATATAAACAGGTGGAATATATGTCTTCACGTGTTGCCCAAGTATTTAAAGGAATTATAAGCGGAATAACAGAATGGGGTATTTATGTGGAGGAAATAGAAACAAAATGTGAAGGTCTGGTGCGAGTTCGAGATATGGAAGATGATTTTTATGTTTTTAATGAAAAGAAACTGGAATTGGTTGGGCAAAAAAAGAAAAAAAGATATCGCTTGGGAGACAGTGTAAAAATAAAAGTAAAAAATGTTGATTTGGAAAGAAAAACTATAGATTATATATTGGTATGAAACACGCCATTGGTTCAAAAATTAAACTAGGACTTTGGGTAATATCTGCTGTTGTTATTGGCGTGTTTCTTGCATCTCTTGTTTCAAAAAATATCCCATATAAGGAATCAGATAAAAACACAGCAATAGCTATAGAGTCTGTCATGCCCAGCGAAACAATTCCAAAGTATTTTTATTTTACAAAAGACCCGAATCAAAAACCAAAAGTTTCAGCCGGAGCCTATTTAGTCGGTGATTTAGACACAGGAGAAGTTATTTTAACAAAAAATCAGGACCAACAATTTCCAATTGCTTCAGTTTCCAAACTTATGACTGCGCTTGTTGCTACGGAATCAACAAAGCCGGACGATACAGCTAAAGTTTCTAAAAAAGCTTTGACTACTTATGGAGAAAATGGAAATTTTAAATTGGGAGAAAAAATAAAAATTACAGACCTTATTTATCCCCTGCTCTTGGAATCAAGCAATGATGCTGCGGAAATAATAGCTGAATATTTCAAGCGAGATATTTTCATAAAAAAAATGAATCAAATGGTCAACAAATTGGAATTATCAAAAACCATATTTGAAGACCCGAGCGGATTATCTTCTAAAAATCAATCAACTGTTGAAGATATGTTTAAATTGGCAGGGTATATAAATCAGAAAAAACCGGATTTGTTTCAAATCACAACCAAGAGGAGTTATTCCAATATAAAACATAATTGGTCCAGCAATAATCAATTTTTACACGAAGATGGATATTTAGGCGGTAAAAGCGGATTTACCGACCCTGCCTTACAGACTGCTATTTCTCTTTTTTCTATTCCATTAGGAGAAACTGGAGTGCGTAATATAGCTATCACAATACTGCAAAGTAAGGACCGTTTTAAGGATGTAGAAAATATTTTAAAATATTTAAATAAAAATATATATTACGGCGGAGAAGCTGATGCCAATACTGCTTGGGTAAAAGAAAGAACCGATTTACCTATAATATACGACCAGGATTTTGTAATTCTTTTATTCGGTGGAGACATAATGCTTGACCGCGGAGTTAAAAATTCCGTAAATAAAAATTTCAATGGAGATTACTCGATGCTTTTTGAAAAATTGGGAATCTTAAAAAAATCGGATATCGTTTTCGCTAACTTAGAAGGTCCAATATCCGATATTGGTAAAGATATGCGTAATTTATATTCATTTAGAATGGACCCTTCCGCTGTGCCCGCACTCAAGGGCGTAGGATTATCTGTAGTTTCGGTAGCCAATAATCACGTCGGGGACTGGGGACGAGATGCATATTCTGACACGTTGGCTCGACTGAAAGAAAATGAAGTTTTATATACGGGAGGAGGGGTGAATATCGGGGAAGCTGAACAACCGGTTATTATTGAAAAATATGGAATAAAAATAGGATATTTGGGGTTCTCAGACGTGGGACCAAATTGGATGAAAGCGACAGAAAGTGAAATCGGAATTCTCTTAGCAAGTAATCCCCGCTTCACTGAAATAATACAGAATGCTTCAAAACAAGTTGATTATTTAATCGTGTCATTTCATTTTGGAGAAGAATATAAAACCAAACATAACACAAGACAAGAATATTTAGCGCATAAAGCAATAGACGCCGGCGCAAAAATTGTAATTGGCACGCATCCGCATGTAGTTGAAGACACGGAAGTTTATAAAAACGGCTTTATTGCCTACTCTTTAGGCAATTTTATCTTTGACCAA
>MFTY01000016.1:53106-68701 GCA_001785515.1 Candidatus Nomurabacteria bacterium RIFCSPHIGHO2_02_FULL_35_13
CCATAAATACTATGCAGGGTATGCTTCTTGAAATTAAATTAGATAGAGAAGGAGGTATGACTATAAAAAAGAATGTTGTGAAATTAAATAAATTCTTCCAGCCAGATAAAATTATTCCAGGCAAAGAAGAAAAAGTTAAATTTAAATAACAAGTATTGTGTTTAAGATATTTATTTCTTAGCTATTATAATCATATCTTCCGAATCTTCGGAATAAGGGGTCTTATTCCAATCTGAATAAACTTCAAAGCTTGTAAAACCAACTTGTTTACATAAATCTATGAATTCTTCTCTTGTGTAAATTCTTACTGAATAATATTTTTTTTCTTCTTTGCCATCCTTGTTTTTAATAATCCAAGTTCCATGGACTCGTTTATCTGTAAGGTTATATTTATCAATAATACGCAAGATGTCACCTGAGGCAAGATTTCTTGTTTCATCTTCCTTGTATTTTCCTGCTAAAATTCTTGGAACATTTACATCCGTATGAAAAAGAAGCTTACCACCTTTCTTTAAAACATTAAAAAAATTTTCAAGAACTCTTTTATTTTCCTCGTCAGTTTCAAAAAAACCAAACGAGTAGAACACATTAATCACTGCATCAAATTCTTCTTTGTGAGAAATATCAATCATATTACCTTTCACAAAGTTTGGGGTTACCTGTGCCGTTTCTGCATTTCTAATTGCTTCATTTAAATGGATTGCATTGAGTTCAATTCCTGTGACATTAAATCCTTTTTTTGCCAAAGCAATACTATGTCTGCCATAACCGGATGGAACATCAAGTATTCTCTCTTCACCTTTTAAATCCAAAAGCCGAATAATACCTTCTGTTTCTGCAAATGTTCTTTGTTCAAGTGTTTGTTTTTTGTCTATTAAATAACCTTCCTTAGAGTTATCTCCCTTAAGATAATGTTTTCCAAAAAAACCGTATTCTTCTGACCACCATTGAGGATTTTCTTTCATGAAGAGATTGTATAATAAAATATATATTTATGCAAAAACAGACAATATTATTATGCATGACACATATCAGCCATGGCTGATATGAGGGTTATGATATATAAATGGTCTAAAATTTTTTTATATAAGACCTAGCTAATTTAAAAGTTTTAAAATTGTCCCCTATTTCTATTTTTTTTAAATAACTTAAAAAATCCTTTGGTAGAGGAGAAGGCCCAACCCAAACACTTTTTTGAATCATTATATAGCCGAATTTTACCAAATGTCGTCGGAACCAGTCTCTTTCTTTCTTTTGAGAATGCGGAATATCATACATTACAATTAAATTTTTTGAATCATTTTCTTTAAAAGGCGAACGAAAAGTAACATTATAAAAAGTTCTTTTTCTATTCTCTTTTTTACCACGGCTTTTTCTGTCTCTTGAAAAAATTGGAATACCTAAAGAATTAACTTTAACTCCTTTGTAAAAAAATCTTCTTTTTTGGTTCATGTATAAATTATACCACCCTCCCCCATTTACGCCATGGCGTAAATGGGGGTATTGGAAACATTACAACAAAAATAAATGGTCTTATTTCGCAATTGCAGCGGCTTCATCAAGTTTGACGGAAAGAAGCTTGGAAGCGCCGTCGCTACCTATGGTAACGCCATATAAAATATCTGCTCTGGACATAGTTTCCCTATTATGGGTAACGACAACGAGTTGAGAATGTTTAGAAAGTTTTTCCAACATATCTCCATATTTGCGAGAATTTGCTTCATCAAGCGCGGCGTCAGTTTCGTCAAGAACTAAAAACGGTGGTGGATTTACTTGCGACATGGCAAAAAGAAGGGCAATGGATGTAAGAGACCTTTCTCCTCCCGAAAGAGCGTTTAGCTCTTTTACTTTTTTATGAGGAAGTGAAACATTGATTTCAATGCCTTGTTCAGGAATAGTTTCTTCTTCCTCTTCTTCTGATTCCTCTTCTCCTTTTTTCTTTTTATTTTCAATTACTACAGAAAGATGACCTGTTCCTCCGTCAAACATTAATGAAAAGAATTTATCAAATTCGATATTTATTTTTTTAATACCCTCTTTAAATTCCACATCTATCTTTTCTTTTAAATCTGCCATAAGCTTGCGAAGTGATTCTATGCTTATTTCTAAATCTTCCATTTCTTTCGCTAAAAAGTTATCTCTTTGAGTTACCTCTTCAAATTCTTTTGCAATTTCTAACCCTCCAGCTGAACCTATATCTTCTAATTTTATTTTTATGCGTTCTATTTTTTTTCTCATTTCTTCTTGAGAGTTTCTGTCTGCTGTTTCTGTCTGAAAACTTTTATAAGAAGTTATTTCCTGTCCAACCAATACTTCACCTTCTTTTATTTCATTTATAAAATCATTTTCTATGTGCAAAAGCTGGTCTTCTCTTATTCTGACAAGGTTTAGTTCAGATAATATTTTATTCTTGTCCATTGTAAGCTCCAGGCGTTTCACATCTCCGGACCTTTTCTTGTCTTTATCTGCATCTATTATTATTTTTAACGATTCTATTTTTTGAATAAGTTCTTTTTCCTTTTCCATCAAACTTGAAATTTCGGTTTGAATCTTACTTTCAGTCTCTTTAATTTCACCAAGGTCTTTTTCATCTTCTTCTTTCCGAGCCATTACGCTTCCGCACACCGGACATTTACCAGACATTTTTACTCTGTTTTCTTTGAGTTCAAGTATCGCTTGAGTACGTCCTAATTTTCTAGAAAGTTCATCTTTCTGAAGTCTAAATTCCGATATTTTTCTTTCCATTTCTCTCATTTCCACATAAGCGACATTTTCTTTTTCTTCAGGTATTGAACCAAGTTCAGAAAAATTTTTTTCTATGGAAGATAGTTTATGCTCTAATTGCTTTTTGTCGGTTAAAATTATTTTTTTCTCATTTTCTATGTAAATTTCTTCCTTTTTTAAATATTCGCAGTAAAAATCAAGCAGTTCCACTTGCATTTCTTTCGCTTTTTCAAATTTATCAACCTGTTTTTTTAAGAAATTCAAATGCGGAAGATTTTCCCGACGCAAAAGAGAAACTTCTTTCATGTTATTGGTAGTTCTCTCCAATTTGCGTTGCGCTTCTTTAATTTTATATTGATAAATTTTAAGTCCAAGCGCGTCTTCCACCATTTCTCTTCTGTCTTTAGATGATGCATTTAAAATTCTATCCGCTTCACCTTGTGAAATAATATGATGGCCGGAAGAACCAATATTAACCGAAGACAATAGGTTATTGATGTCCTTTAATCTTACTTCTGAGCCATTTAAAATGTATTTATTTAATCCATCGGAATAAACTTCGCGAGAAATTGAAATAATGTCATAATTTAAATTAATATTTTCACCCATTTCATTTGAGAGTTTAAAAATTTTATCAGAATTATCAAAATATATTGTGACAGTTGCGCGCGAGCCTTTGGGTAAATTTTTTGACCCTTTAAAAATCAAATCGGACCCCAATGACCCGCGCATTGATTTTATTGATTGCTCGCCTAAAACAAAACGAAGTGCCTCCACCACATTTGATTTACCGGACCCATTGGGACCCACGATAGAAACAATGGATTTTTGAAACTCTAAAATTGTTTTTTTAGAAAAAGATTTGAAACCATTTATTTCAAGATTTTTAAGACGCATATTATTCCATCCAATTTTTTATTTTTAATGCCATTTCGGCCGCTTTCTGTTCTGCTTCCTGCTTTGACTTGCCTTTACCCTCAGCAACCAAATTAGAACCAAAAAAAATACCTACTGTAAAATGTTTGTCGTGGTCAGGGCCCGATTCATGTAGAACTTTATAAACAGGCGTGACACCGACGAACTCCTGCACTTTTTCCTGTATTAAACTTTTTGCATCGCGCCAAAGTTTTTTAGAAACAATTTTTTTGGTATGAGGCAAAAGACTGGCAACCACAAATTTATTCGCAATATTATAACCTTGGTCCAAATAAACAGCCCCAATATATGCTTCATACGTATTAGCTAAAATATATTGTCGCGCCTTGCCATTATCTCTTGCTTCACCTTTAGATAAAAGCAAATAATCATTCATCCCAATTTTTAAAGCAACTTCGGAAATAATAATAGCGTTCACTAGGGCTGAACGAATTGCGGTCAATTCTCCTTCTGTATAATTGGGATATTTTTTATAAAGAAAGTCGGTAACAATAAGTTCAAGCACGGCATCACCTAAAAATTCCAAACGTTCATTGTGTGAAAGAGAAGAACCCGGATTTTCATTTATATAGGAACGATGAATAAAAGCCTGTTTAAGCAAATTTTTATCTTTAAAAATTATTTTTGTATTTTTCTCAAAATCTGAAAATTGAATCATATTATTTAAAAAATTATTTCCCGGCAGAATGACCGTTCGGTCGGGTAAGTTTGCTAATAATTTCAATCGCTTTGGCGATAAGCGGAATAATATCATTATAAATACGAAGTTCCGGAATCTCTGAAAGCTTAAACCAACGGGTATCATCCAATCCACCGGAATTTCCAAGTTGAAGTTTGTGGTATTTGCTTTCTGCTAAAAAGTAAATTACTTTCTTTAGAGTTTTACCTTTTTCCGGATGTGTCGCCACATATTCATTTTCTCCAATCTTTTCTTTTATAGAAATTTCAAGACCGATTTCTTCTTCTATTTTTTTTATTGTTCCTTCTTCCACATTCTCACCATCTTCAATTCTACCCTTAGATAATGTCCAATAACCAAAAACATCGTGCACCAATGCAAATAAAATATCATCACCCTTTCTTGCATATACCAACGCTCCTCCCAACTTTTCAACTGGTAATTTTGTAATATCTAACGGTTCATCGTTTTTTTTCTTCTTACTTATCTGTTCTTTGCCGGGTTCTCCAATTTCTTTATAAACTGCGCCAAGCACTCCGTTCACAAATTTACCGGAATTTTCTCCTCCAAAAGTTTTTGCCAATTCAATCGCTTCATTAATCGCCACTTTAGGAGGCACTTGATTTCTATCACCAAAAAGAAGTTCTGTCAGACCGATTCTTAAAATATTTCTATCAACAATAGAAATTTTATCTAACGGCCAATCTGGTGCAGCCTTTTTTATTATTTCATCAACCACTTTGCATTTTTTTAACACCTCCTCTACCAATGAAAAGACAAAAACGTCGTCTTCCAATCCGGGAGCAAATTCTTTGAGGTTTCTATTGAGTGCTTCTTTTGTCTTTTTATCAGTCCAAATATTGTCTTTTTCTCTACTAGATATAAAATCCCACTCAAAAAGTGTTTGAAGTACTATTGATCTTGAAAGGTGCCTATTTGCCATGTTTTTAGGCGTTAGGCGTTAGGCGTTAGGCTTTAGCATTTTAGATTTGCTAGTGCCTAGTGCCTAGTGCCTAATCGCTATTTATTTTGCTTCCGCTTTTTTTGCTTTTTCTCTCTTTTGTTTCTTTTCCGTCTTTTTTACCAAATCCAACACTTTCATTCCACGATAAAATCCACAAGATGAGCAAACTGTGTGGCGCTTTTTAAAATTTTTACAATTCTCGCATTTAGCAAGGCCCGTACTCATTAATGCGTGATGAGAACGCCTGTTTTTCGTATGCGATTTTGTGCTTCTCATTCGTACTACCATAATGTACCCTATATTAGCATATTGAATACGAAAAGCAATTTTTGCGAAACCATAAAATGTGATATTATAAGAATATATGGCAGAAACTGATAAATTGCACAACTTAAGACATTCTTTGGCCCACCTTCTGGCTGCAGCTGTTTTGGAAATATATCCAAATACAAAAAATACCATAGGTCCTTCAATAGAAGACGGTTTTTACTATGATTTTGACTTTGTTTCCCCTATTTCCGATAAAGATTTACCTAAAATAGAAAAGAAAATGCGAGAGATTTTAAAATCTTGGAAAGAGTTTAAAGGTGAAAAAAAGACCGAAAAAGAAGCAAAAGAATATTTTAAAAAAAATGAATATAAAATAGAATTGATAGATGAAATTGTCGGAAAGGGTGAAAAAATAACTTTTTATACTTGCGGTCAATTTACAGACCTTTGCCGGGGCGGACATCTAGAAAATCCCAACAAAGAAATAGAGCCGGATTCATTTAAACTGGACCGTGTCGCTGGGGCATATTGGCGCGGAGATGAAAAAAATAAAATGCTTACTCGCATTTACGGACTGGCCTTTGAGACAAAAGAAAAGTTGGATGAATATGTCAAAATGCTTGAAGAGGCGGAAAAAAGAGACCATCGCAAACTTGGCGCCGAGTCTGATATTTTTGCATATGATGATGATGTAGGCCCTGGACTAACTCTTTGGCTTCCGGCTGGGACAATACTGACAGAAGAATTGGAAAAACTTGCAAAAGAAACGGAATTTTTAGCTAATTATGTGCGTGTAAGAACTCCACACATAGCTAAAGAATCTATGTATATTAAATCAGGACATCTGCCTTATTACAAAGAATCTATGTTCCCTCCTATGGAATATGAAGGCGGTAAATATTATTTAAAAGCAATGAATTGTCCTCATCATCATAAAATTTTTGCCGCACGACCAAAAAGCTATCGCGATTTACCGCTTCGTTTGGCAGAGTATGGCACTGTATATAGACACGAAAAATCCGGTGAATTATTCGGATTAATGAGAGTAAGAATGTTATCAATGAATGATGCTCATATTTACTGCACAAAAGAACAATTCGCGTCTGAATTTCAAGCTGTGAATGAAATGTATTTAAAATATTTTAAGATTTTTGGCATAGAAAAATATGTAATGAGATTCTCTACTCATGACCCCAAAGAACTTGGAAAAAAATATGTAGATGAAGGAAAACTTTGGCTTGAAACAGAAAAAATGGTGCGAGATGTTTTGATTAAATCAAAAATTCCTTATGTTGAAGTGCCTAATGAAGCCGCTTTTTATGGACCTAAAATAGATGTGCAAGTTTGGAGCGCCATAGGCAGAGAATTTACCCTAGCTACAAATCAAGTTGATTTTGCGGTACCTAAACGCTTTGATTTAACATTTACAAATAAAGAAGGCAAGGCAGAAACTCCGCTTTGCATTCACCGAGCGCCGCTTGGAACACATGAACGTTTTATTGGATTTTTAATCGAACATTATGCGGGTATTTTCCCTACTTGGCTTTCCCCGCTTCAAGTTGCCATTGTGCCAGTACGAGAACAACATCAAGAAAAAGCTGAGGAAATAAAAAACGCGTTAAAAAATGATTTTATCCGCACAGAAATCATAGATAATGGCGATAGTTTGGGTAAGCGTATTCATAAAGCTAAGTCGCTTAAAACTCCTTTTGTAATAGTTTTGGGCGACAAAGAAGTTTCTTCTGGAAATTTAACTATTGAAAACAGAGACGGCACAAAAACTGAAAATATAAGTTTATCGGACTTTACCGATAAATTAAAAGAAATAATAAATAAGAGAATTTAAATATCAATCTCGGCTAGTTTAGCATTGGATTGGATGAAAGATTTTCTAGGCGGAACTTCACTGCCCATTAAGATTTCAAAAACTTTATCCGCTTCTTCAGCGTCTTCTATGTCCACTTTTTTAAGCACACGATGCGACGGATCCATTGTTGTTTCCCAAAGTTCCTCCGGATTCATTTCTCCAAGACCTTTGTAACGTTGAATATGAACTTTATTTGACTTCGCTTTAATTTCTTCCTCTTTTTCTTCACCCTCTGGTTCAACATCTGTTTCAACAGCTTGTATCTCACTTACATCTGTTTCTTTCCCGATAATTTTTATTTTTTCTTCATCAGAATAGGCATAATTGATTTCTTTGCCCTTCTTTATTTTATAAAGTGGCGGTTGAGCAATATAAATATATCCCGCTTCAATAACTTGCCTGAAATATCTGTAAAAAAGGGTAAGTAAAAGTGTGCGAATATGGGCGCCATCAACATCGGCATCTGTAGCAATAATTATTTTATGGTAACGCATCTTGGAAAGGTCAAAAGTGTCTCCAATAGAAGTACCCATAGCGATAACAAGAGCTCTCACTTCTTTGGAAGCAAGCATTTTGTCTATGCGCGCGCGTTCAACATTTAAAATTTTTCCACGAAGAGGAAGCACCGCCTGAATACGTCTGTCTCTGCCTTGTTTTGCCGAACCACCAGCCGAATCTCCTTCCACTAAAAACAATTCCGATTCTTCCGCGCTTTTACTTTGACAATCAGCCAGTTTACCGGGAAGCGTCATACCCTCAAGCGCGCCCTTACGAAGCACCGAATCTTTTGCCGCCTTAGCCGCTTTTCGAGCTTTCAAGGCTAGAATAGACTTATTTATTATAGTTTTAGCATCATCCGGATTTTCCTCTAAAAAACTAGCAAAGGCTTCTCCAAATACAGTTCCAACGGCACCCTGAGCCTCCATAGAGCCTAATTTCGCCTTTGTTTGACCTTCAAACTGGATTTCCCGAAGCTTTACGGAAACAACAGCGGTGAGTCCTTCCAAAACGTCTTCACCAGTGAATCCGCCTTCAGACTCTTTCATCATTTCATTTTTTTTGCAGTAAGTATTTAATGTTCTAGTTAGCGCAGTTTTAAAACCGGTTATATGCGTTCCACCCTCTCCCGTATAAATATTGTTTGCAAAAGGAACAATGTGTTCTACTATGTCGTCCACGTACTGAAGAGCTATTTCAACACCCACGCTATCTAATTCTTTTTCAACATAAAAAATACTGCTATGAATCGGTTTTTGAAATTTGTTGTAATATTTTATAAGAGAAATAAGTCCTCCTTCAAAATAAAAAGAAATTGATGGCAATTCAAACTCAAATTCTCTAAAATAAAAAATGTCAGAATCATCAATTTTGCCGGCATAATTACGCGCATCAATTATTTTAATTTTCAAACCTTTTACCAAATATGCTTGCTGGCGAATGTGATTCACAATTGTACTCCAATCAAATTTTATATCTTTGAAAATTTCCTGGTCTGGTTCAAAAACAACTATTGTTCCGTTTAATTTGGAAGAAGAAACTTTTTTAACAGCAGATTTTTTTTTGCCTTGAGAATATTCTTGAACATATTTTCCGCCATCCCTATGCACTTCTACTTTGCAGTAGATTGAGAGCGCATTCACAACAGAAGCTCCAACACCGTGTAATCCTCCAGAAACTTTATACCCACTATTTTCTCCACCGAATTTTCCTCCAGCGTGCAATGTTGTCATTACGGTTTCCAACGCGGAAACTTTTGTTTTTTTATGTATATCAACAGGTATGCCTCGGCCATTGTCTGCAACTCGCACACGATTGTTCGGTAAAAGTACAACTTCAATATCATTACAGAACCCTCCCATAGCCTCATCGCGCGAATTGTCAAAAATTTCCCAAACTAAATGATGAAGACCTTCTGGTCCCGTGGTGCCGATATACATCCCCGGACGTCTTCTTACGGGCTCAAGACCCTCAAGAACCGAGATATCCGAAGCGTCATAGTGATGTCCATTTTTTATCTCTTTTTCTTTAGCCATTTGATGTTAAAATTAACCTAAAAATAAAAGCAAAAACAGATTTTTGCTTAATATATTATAGCAAAAAACAACCCAAAAAACCAGTATTTTAGCGTATAACCCAACTTGAATTTTCGCTTATTTTATGGCCTATTTTTACCATAATTTCATTAACTTCTTCGTCTTTTAGAGTTCTTTCATAGGATTGAAAAACAAGCCTAAAAGCATAAGAGATTTTACCGTCTTTTTTAAACTCATCAAAAAGTTCCGGACCTCGTATTACAAGTTCTCCCACGTTGTCTTTTATAATTTTTTCTATTTCTTTATTTGAAACATCCACAGGCACCCAAACTGCTATATCGCGAACAATGAATGGAAATATTGACCAAGCCATAAAATGCGAAGTCTTTGGGGAATAATTTAAGGCGTCGTGGGTTCCCTGTCCTATGTCTCCGAGGGCGAAGGCGCCGAAATTATTTCCCGAAGATTGAAGCGAAGCACTTTCATAAAATTTTTCTAAACTCATTTCTTTTATTTCTTTTTTATCGGCGTAAGCAACATAAATTTCTTCTTTATCTTTCTTAAACACAGTTCCAATTTCAAAAATCTTTATCTCATTCATCTCAAGTAACGGAACGTTAAGCTGATTTAATTTCAAGCTTTCCTTCAATCCATCACTCAAATTCGTTCTCAAAAACTTTTTATCAGAAGCAGAAGCAAGAACTTCTACTTCCCCTTTCTCACAAAAAGTGTAAGTCATCACTTCAGAATATCCATCTTCAAGCAATTTATTCCTTGCCCAATCAATCTTAGAATGTATTTCGTTTACTTTGGGAGTAAAATCGATATCGGGTATTTTTGGTTTTATTTTATCGTATCCTAAAATTCTCCCTATTTCTTCCGCCATATCTTCTTCTATCATTAAATCAAGACGCATCGGGGGTATAGTGATTTCAAATTCCTCAGCTTTATTTTTGTATTTAAAATTATATCTTTTAAAAATATCTTCAATTTCACTTAATGAAACAGTAATACCTAAAATTTTTGAAACTCTGTCCACCGAAAAAGAAAGTTTTATTTCTTTTTGTTTATCTTGATAAACATCCACTATATTCTCAAATTTTGTTTCTCCATATTCAACCAAAAGCCCAGAAATTTCTCTCATAGCATATGAAGCAAGTTCCGAAGATAAATCATTTTCAAATCTTTTTGATGAGTCAGTTAAAATTCCTAATTTTTTTGATGTTTTGCGCACTGAAATAGGCTCAAAATTCGCCACTTCAATCAAAATATTTTTTGTATTTTTATCAACTTCGGCAATTTTTCCTCCTTTTACTCCGGCTATAGCAAGAACATTTTTCTCATCTGTAATTATCATATCAGTAATACTAAGTAAAACGGCTTTACTTTTTTTTACATTTCCAATAATTTCTGAACCCAATAATTCAACCATTTCTGCAGTTTTTGCAGTTCTGACTATTATTTTTTCGCTAACTAATTTATCCAAATCAAAAGCATGGCAGGGTTGTCCACAATCATACATAACAATATTTGTCGCATCTACAATATTATTTATGCTTCTTTGTCCGATAGATTCCAGATGTTTTTTTACCCAATCCGGAGAAGGTTCAACTTTCACATTTCTTACAATTCGTCCCATATATCGACGACATTTTTCAGTTTTTAATTCTATTTTTAATTTAGTGGGTTTTGATTCTGGAATCTTATACATTTCTGTCGGGTCTTTATATGCGATTCCCAATTGGCTGGCAAGTTCACGAGCTATTCCCTGGTGACTTAATAAATCATGGGCCCTGTTCGGTAAAATATTCAAATCAAAAACAGTATCTTCTCCGATTTTTTCCACTCCTTCCACTTCACAAAGATGATACATAAAAATATCCGCTACTTTTTCCGCTTTGGGAATTTCCGGAATATACCATTTTAGCCAATTGTAAGAAATTTTCATTTTTTAGAATTGATTTAACCTTAAATCACCTTGATAAAAAAGACGGACATCCGGAATATTCCATTTGACCATTGCAATACGGTCAAGTCCTCCGCCGAATGCGAAACCTTGGACTTTTTTCGGGTCAAGACCAACATTTTTTAATACATTCGGATGAAGCATGCCGGCGCCCATAACTTCCAACCAGCGATTTTTGAATTTTAACCAAACTTCCAGACCAGGCTCAACAAAGGGGAAAAAACTGGGGCGAAATTCCATTTCAACGTCATCACCCAGCATTTTTTTATAAAAATGAGTGAGAACTCCTTTTAAATCCGCTATAGAAATATCTTCGCCAATCATTGTCCCGTCTATTTGAAAAAACTGCATTTCATGCGTTGAATCTGTCGCCTCATTCCTAAATACTTTTCCGATAGAAATAAAAGCGCACGGAAGTCTGTTTTCTTTTCCCGCTTTTTCAATCGCGCGAGCTGTGACATTGGTGGTATGCGTTCTAAGCACAAAAGCCGAGCCTGTGTGCTTTTGCGAATGGTCTGGCTGAGGTTGGGGCCCCAGAGAACCGAGGACCTGAGGAAAAGCATCAGGCAAGGCTTTAATAAAAAAAGTGTCTTGCATATCGCGAACAGGATGGTCTTTAGAGACGTTTAGAACATCAAAATTATACCATTCGCTCTCCAACTCTGGGCCGGTTGCAATCTCAAATCCCATGTCGGAAAAAACTTTATAAGCTTCTTGCGCTAAAAGAGAGAGCGGATGTTCCCTGCCCGCAATGCTTTCAGCATAGCTGTTGCAGGCGGGTTTTCCTTTTTGATTACCTTTATCCATTAAGAAAAATATATCACAAAAATCGGTTTTTCCCAATATTTGGTATAATGGAAACGTGACCTGTTCGACAAACTCAGGGTCATGGTGATGTTATAGAACCATGAAAAAAACCGACAAAATTTTAATCATTTTAATAATTATTTTTATCGCTTTGGGCTTTTATCTTGGCTGGTTAGATAATGGACCAAAATGGTTATTTTAAGTTTTTATTCCACTTTTTGTTTCTGCACAGCTTCTCGATAATTGCAATAATCGCATTCTGAACTGGCTTTAGGTATTTTCCCATTTAGGCATTTTTTTGCTTTAAGTAGAACATCTTCTACCCAAGAATCATCTCCAGTGTATGGAATTAAATCAATATCAAACTCTAATTTTCCGTCAAATGCTTTGCGGTCTGTTTTTCCATTACAATAGACGAAATAGCCGGTATCAGAAACCTTGAATCCAAGCTGACGAAGAAGCCACTGATACATTTCCATCTGCCTTTTGTATCCCATTTGCCACTCCGCATCAAGTGTTACTTTTTCTTGTTTGCTGGTAGATTTATAATCCACAACAATAAGTTCCCCTTTGGGATTAATCCATAAATCATCCACAGCTCCGGTAACTATAAAGTTTGTGGGTTCATGATTATATTGCACTCCGCCGAAATTTCTTCGCCATTCATCTATCATTTCATGGTCAAAAGGAATGGCGTCAACTTTATACGCTTTCATCAGCGGATGAGGAGTTTTGTTTGCTCTGTGAACATCAAATTCTTTTTTTAGAAGCGTATCCACCGCGGTGTTTAAATTAAAAGGAAATCCCGGCGGTCTTCCTATGCCAAGTCTGCGGTCCAAATAAAAACATTTTGGACAATCGGTAAAAAGCTCAATTTTAGAACGTGACAACTTAAAAGGCTCCGAACCTTTCGGGTCATAAATATTTCTTGTTCTGTTGGCTTTATAATATTCGGACATGAAATTAATTAAATATATTATTCCGTAGTTTTTCCATCAAATTCCGGACTGTCCGCTTCAGCTTCTGCTTTTGTCATTCTAACCACTCCATCTTTATGATGAGCCGGGGAATAAATCGTATAAAGCTTTAAATCTTCCGAATCAGAAGTGTTGATAATATTGTGCTCAGCTCCGGATGGAACTATAATAACCGACCCATCGCTAACTTCATAGAAATTGCCATCAATAAAACATTTGCCTTGCCCTTTTTCAAAACGGAAAAATTGGTCATTGCCGTGATGAATCTCCATACCAATTTCTTCGTGAGGTTTAAGGCTCATTAAAACCAATTGACTGTGTTTCCCGGTGTATAAAACTTTGCGAAAATTTTTATTTTTCAAAGTTTCTTTTTCTATGTTTGCGTTGAATCCTTTCATAATAAATTATTTAAAAATTGGAAATTTTTGAACAAATGCAGTGTTAGCCCACCATCTGCCTAAACCTAAAAATTGACCGGAGTTTGTCAGCAAAAGAACGATAATCACCAATATATAAACAATATGCTCATCTATGAGAGGATTATTTGCCGGAGATAATCCAATTGCAGTATACATAAGAGCCAACATAATTATTCCGGAAAAACCGCCCAGCTTCATAAAAATTCCCAGAACAAGCGAAACACCAATAAAAAGCAAACCTAGCATAAATAACCAATCTACCAAAGGAACACTGGCTAGACTTTGGTAAAATTCCGCAAAGGGACCGTGAACGCCAAATTTCAAAAATCCGGAAGTTGGGGAAACACCGAGAAGCCACGTTTTATCGGATGTTGTGGCAAAACCAAGCCCAAATAATTTATCAATAAATGCCCAAAGAAAAATCCAACCCATTATTAATCTTAATAGTCCTAAAACATATTGCGTTTTATTTTGTTCCATATATATAATTTTACCATAAATAGTACATTAAAAACATTGGTGGTGTCTGTTTGAAAATATCCGAACGGAACTGGCTGGGCTCGGCGGGCGGAATTCCCCCCACCCCCCCCTTCCGCCCGCCTCGCCTTGAACCGGAGCGGAAAGGACGATTTCAAGTTTTTCTTTGGCGATTATTCAGAATAATTAACCAACTTAATAACACCATTGCCACCAGCAAGAGTTAGTTTAACAACGATATCGTCACACTGTTGTGTTTCTCCTCCATCAGTTCCTTTATAAATCACTCTGCAATTAAAACTCGTGATTTCCGAATCCACTTGGAGTGGTCCAATGTTGATTTTCTTGCCCTGCTTATTAAAAATTTCTTCGGCCGAATAGCGAATAGTATCAATGCCGTAAGCCGTTACAAAGCTCATGTCCCAGGAAGTATCTGTTGAGTAAGAAGTCATTGAACCCGACTCCAAACCGATTTTTCCTTTCAGCTGGCCGGTTGTCCAACTCATAAGTGATAACCGAGGAGCTGTAACATATACTAACGGCTCGTTGCTAATTGCTGACTTAAAAAGAGAATTGGTGCCAATTTCTTTTACAACAGATTTAATCTGCAATGCGGGCGCTTCTGCTTTTTTGCTAGAAACATTTACAGAGCAATCAGTCACCCAAATTTCAGGGACATCTGTAAATCTTGTTTCTTTATTACACCCCAGATTTTTTAAAGTAATAAGATATCCCTTACTATAAAAACTCAACTCTTTTCTAATAGGCAAGTAATTTATTTTATGGATATCGTTAAGAGAATAATTTTTCCCAAAAACGACATCGGGAACAGACATTTCTGATCCAGAATTACCAAATAATATCCGGCTTTCTCCGTCAGCAAGAACGATATTACTTTGACCTGGCAAAACCTTTATCGTTTCGTTGTTAGATGTTACTGAATTTTCCGCCTTTTTCGGCGTAGTGGGAGTTGTGTTTGTTTGATTTGTTTGTGGTAAGTTTGGCGAAGGAGTATTATTTTGAGTTGAATAGAAAAAAATTATTCCCGCAACCACTATGACCAAAAAGATAATTAAAAGTATTTTATAGTTTTTCATAGAATTATTTTATTAAATCTTCCATCGGAACGCCTAACGCTTTGGCGATTTTTGCGACCGTTTGGACGCTTGGCTTGACAACCACATCACTCTCAATTTTGGTAAGGGTAGTGTGCTTTACGCCGGACTTTCTTACCAAATCGTCTTGGGTCAAGCCAAGCTTATTTCGTGCCTTTTTGATGTTTTTGCCAATCGTTGCCATAGTTTCAATACTTTGATATCATTACTTGTGTTATACTGATTACAATACTATGATAGCAAAGTTCTTAAAGTATTTCAAGAAAAGCCCGCTTTTGGCCTTCATAAAGTCCGAGCCGACATTTTTGACAGGTTCTTTGGCAGTTTGCCTTTCCGCTCCGGTTCAAGGCGAGGCGGGCGG
>MFTY01000017.1 GCA_001785515.1 Candidatus Nomurabacteria bacterium RIFCSPHIGHO2_02_FULL_35_13
AAAAAATATTGGATAAACGGCAACCCTACGCAATATTGCGGAAAAGACAATACTCGTTTTCAAGGAGCTATGTGGCAAGCAATGTTAATGGCGGCAGATTTACCGAATTCTCGCCAGATTGTTGTTAACGGTTTTATTACAGGAGATGGCGGAATTAAAATGTCTAAAACATTAGGTAATGTCGTTGACCCACGAGATATTGTGAATGAATATGGCGTAGACGCCTTGAGATATTTTCTTTTGAGAGAAGTAAGCAGTTTTGAAGATAGTCCGTTTACGATAGAACGTTTCAAAGATGCATATAATTCTGGGTTGGCAAACGGATTAGGGAATTTAGTATCTAGAATTTTAACTATGGTTGAAAATTATGCTATTCGTAGTGTTGCTGTAGGCTCGTTTTCGATTGATAAAGATTTAGATATTTTTGATATTAAAAATTATATGGATAAAATTTGGGTTAAAATTCAGGAGTTGGATAAAATAATACAAGAAAAAGAACCATACAAACTTTACAAAACAGACAAGGACCAGGCGGTAAATATTGTTGTTGACCTTTGTAACCGATTGGCGTTTGTCGCGTGGTCTCTGAAACCTGTTATGTCCGACACCTCGGAAAAAATTCTTTCCTGCCTAAGCGGACATAAAAAACCGGAAACTCCACTATTTTTGCGAAAGGAATAATATGACTCCGAAATATATTGACATACATACTCACGTAAACTTCAAAGCATTTGATGAAGACCGAGATGCAGTTATTAAAAGAGCGTTTGATAATAATACATGGCTTATAAATGTTGGCACGCAAGTAGATACTTCTAAAAAAGCAATTGAAATAGCGCATAAATACAAAGAAGGAGTTTACGCAGTTATAGGGCTGCATCCGATACACACAGGTGCTTCTTTTCACGATGAAAAAGAATTAGGTGAGGGTGGAAAAGAATTTACTTCACGCGGTGAATTATTTGACAAAAATATTTACAGAGAACTTTTGAAAGATGCCAAGGTGGTGGCGATAGGAGAGTGCGGATTAGATTATTATCACATGGATGAAAAAACGATAGAAAAACAGAAACAGGCATTTATAGAACAGATAGAACTTGCAAATGAATTTAACAAACCTTTGATGTTGCACATCCGCAATAATCCCAAAAATAAAAACATAAACGCATATACTGATTCCCTAAATATTCTGAAAGAATATTCCAAAATAAAAGGGGATGTTCATTTTTTTGCCGGAAATATAGAAGATGCAAAAGCATATTTGGATTTTGGTTTTACCCTTTCCTTTACCGGAGTCATCACATTTACAAATGATTATGATGAAATCATAAAAAACACTCCGCTTTATATGATTATGTCGGAAACCGATTCTCCCTATGTAGCGCCAGTTCCATATCGCGGGAAACGTAACGAGCCTTCTTATGTGAATGAAGTTGTAAAAAAAATAGCTTTAATTAAAAATCTATCCGAAGAAAAAGTCGCGGAAGCTATAATAACAAATGCCAGGCGAGTTTTTGGTATTTAGCGTGGCAGGGTTTACCCATACACTATATTAATAGTGTATGGGTTTACTTTTTAAAGGGTTTTTGTTAGTATGAGGTTTATGCAAGATGTAGAAAATAAAAGCGACGATAGCTTACTTTTGAACGAGACAGAAGGCGCAGATGGACGAGTTTATGAACTCGGTTATCTTTTGGTGCCTACTATTTCCGGAGAAAATGTGCCAGCTAATTACAGCAATTTAAAAGACCTTGTTGTCAGTTTGGGCGGAGAAATAATTTCAGATGAAATGCCTAAAATGATTCCCCTTGCTTATGTAATGCTTAAAGTTGTTCAAAATGTGCGAAATAAATTTGACACGGCATATTTTGGTTGGGTTAAATTTGAAATGATTCCCGGAAAAGTTTTGGAATTAAAGAAAAAACTTGATATTGACCTAAACTTCATTAGATTTTTAATATTAAAAACAGTAAGAGAAAATACGATTGCTGCTAAAAGATTTGTGCATAAAGATTCCAGAAGAAAAATATTAACTGTAAAGAAAAGCGGGGAAAAGGAGGTAGTTGTTCCTATTGATAAAGAAGAAATAGATAAAGAGATAGATGCTATGGTTGCGATATAGTATTATTAATAAAAAATAAATAAAATTATGTATTTAAACAAAGCAATTGTAATAGGAAATCTTACTCGCGACCCGGAACTTCGCTCTCTTCCTTCAGGAATAAAAGTTTGCACTTTTTCTCTTGCCACAAATCGTGTTTGGAAGGATAAAAATGGAACACGACAGGAATCTGCTGATTATCACAATGTTGTAGTTTTTGGACGCCAAGCAGAAACAGTTGCGCAATATATGAAAAAGGGAAGTTCCATATTGGTTGAAGGCAGGATGCAGACAAGAAGTTGGGAAGATAAAACGAGTGGAGAAAAAAAATATCGTACAGAAATAGTAGCAGACCGCACACAGTTTGGTCCAAAAAGCGGAAGTACAAGCGCATCAATACAGAGCGCAGATTCCGGTAAGGCATCAAATGAAAAAGATTCCAAAGAAATTGACACCATAGAATACCCGGAAGAAGATATTAATCCTGAAGATATACCATTTTAAAGATTATTAAAGGAACGAAATCCCGAACGAAATCGCGGACGCTTAAAATAAAAAAATTATGATTTATATAACACAGATTATTAATAATAAAAAGGACGAACAAGCGTAAGCGTACGCGTCCTATTTCGTACGGGATGAAACAAGATTATTTTTCAGCAAACAATATAAAATACATAGACTATAAGGATATTGAAATCTTAAAGAAATTTTTGAATCCTAATGGCAAAATAGTGAACCATAAGCGCACTGGGGTAACAATGAAAAATCAACGCGCCCTTGCTAGCGCCATTAAAAATGCGCGATTTTTAGGACTTCTTCCATTTATTGCTAAGTAAGTTAAGAGTTAAGGGCATCCCTTGGAAAAATCCAAGGGATGCCCTTTGAATTAATTATTTATGTCACAACTCCAATATAGCGAAATCAGAGAAAAAAAGATCATAATCTACGGGGATGAACCTTGCGAGGTAATAGATTCTCATGTTGCGAGAACCCAACAAAGAAAACCGCAAAACCAAGTGAAATTAAAAAGTTTAATTTCCGGTAAAACAATTGCCGCCACTTTTCATGTTTCCGATTCTGCCGATGAAGCAGATATAGAAAAAAGAGAAATAAAATTTCTTTATCACAATAGGGGAGAATACTGGTTTTGCGACCCAGCAGACCTTAAAAATAGATTTAAGTTGGATTCATCTCTGATTGGTGATGCCGGAAAGTTTTTTAAAGAGAATGGAATTGTTACTGCTTTAGTTTGGAGTAATGAAGAGGACGAAGAAAAAACCATAAAAATAACCTTACCTATTAAAATGGAATTTAAAGTAAAGGAAGCGCCTCCGGCTGTGCGTGGAGATACTTCCAAAAGTGGCAACAAAACGATTACCTTAGAAAATGGTACAACCCTGAATGCTCCTATGTTCATAGAAGAAGGGGATGTTATTCGTGTAAATACTGAAACTGGGGAATACGTCGAGCGAGTCTAAAAACTCAAGAATAATGTTTTTGCCGGTACGGATTTTTTTAATGAGTAGAAGTTTAGTGTTTTACGAATGGTCTGGCCGGGATAGGGACCCGGAGATCCGAGGACCTGAGTAAAATACTAAACTTCTATGAATTTTATATCTCTTCTGTAAACTTTTTTCGGATTTCTTTCAAAATCTGGTCTGAAACTTTTTTATTTTCTTTCAAGAATGTGCGAGTGGAATCATAACCCACGCCTAATTTTATTTTTTCCTTTGCTTCTCCGCTAGGCAAGTAGAAATATGAATTACCGGTTTTTTCTACTATTTTAAATTTCTCACCCAAAGCAATAATTTCACCTTCGCGGGATATGCCTTCATTATAAATGATATCAAATTCTGTCTGCTTGAAGGGCGCAGCGACTTTATTTTTTACTACCTTAACCCGCGTGCGACTTCCAACGATATCTTCTCCCTTTTTAATTTGAGCAATTTTTCTAATATCAAGTCGAACAGAGGTATAAAATTTCAATGCTTTTCCTCCGGGAGTGGTTTCAGGATTGCCGAACATAACTCCTATTTGCATTCTGATTTGATTTATAAAAATAACCACTGTTTTGCTTTTTGACACGATAGCTGTAAGTTTGCGAAGTGCTTGAGACATTAATCTTGCTTGTTTGCCAACGTGATACGCCCCCATATCTCCCTCTATTTCATCCTTTGGTGTAAGAGCAGCCACAGAGTCAACGACAATTACATCAATTTTCCCAGTTCTAACAAGACTTTCGACAATTTCGAGGGCTTGTTCGCCGGTATCTGGTTGAGAAATAAGCAAATTATCAATATTAACTCCGAGTTTCTTAGTGTAATCCGGGTCCATTGCGTGTTCGGCATCTATATATGCGCAAACTCCTCCGAGTTTTTGCGCTTCAGCGACTATATGCAAGGAAAGCGTCGTTTTTCCGGAAGATTCCGGTCCAAATATTTCAATAATTCTTCCACGCGGTATTCCGCCAACCCCCAAAGCCATATCAAGTCCTATAGACCCCGTTGGTATTGTATTAACATCCACTTTTGGCGAATCGCCGAATTTCATTATTGACCCTTCTCCGAATTTTGCCTGTATTGCCTTTACAGTATCATCAAGCATTGATATTCCGACGGTTTTGTCTTCTTTTTTCTCTTTTTTCTTCATCATAAAGATTTTGTTTGTTTAAAATATTGCAGGATTTGCTTTTTCGAGCTGGTCTGGTTGAGCCCCTCGGACTTAATGGGGGCGACCCGAGGACCCGAGAAAAAGGAAAGCCTGGAATATTTTCTAATATATTAATTTATAATTTTTTTCATCACTATTCCCAAATTCATCCTTGGCCTCTATATTGATTATATTATAACCCGGAAGCAGGGCTATTGTCTCGTTAAAGTTTCCTTTTTGGTCTATTGAAATTAAACGGTCATTTAATGAAAGATTAACGGCATTTTTTGCATTTCCTGTTATTTTTACAATATTATCTATGACTCTTATTCCATCTATTATATTTACATCTTTTATTTTCACACCCAAGACTAAATCTTTAGACCGAAAAAAAGCATAAACAACAATAAAAAGCAAAAAAGCTGACAATAAAGATATTTTTAATATTTTTTTTGCATCGTTTTGCATTTTTTTATAAATATCACAGGATTTACTTTTTCGAGCTGGTCTGGTTGAGTCCCTCGGACTTAATGGGGGCGACCCGAGGACCCGAGAAAAAGGAAAACCTGCGATATTTATTACTATACAACATTATCACCATTTTCATCATGCGTAATTTTTTCTAATACCTCTCTTGGTTTAGCGCCATCACCTGCGCTTATTACTCCGCGCTCTTCCAATTTATCCATCAGCCGCGCTGCGCGAGCATAACCCAATTTTAATTTTCTTTGAAGATATGAAGTTGAAGCTTTTCCGGCTTCTATCACGCACAATCTTGCTTCTTCATACATTTCATCGTCATCATCTTCTTCATTATCCAGCGTACTTTCAAAGATACTTTTATCAGCCGATATGGAACCTACCGTCAATGATATTTCATCAGACACTTCATCTTTGTATGCGTCCGCCAAATATTTTACAACTTTTTTTACCTCTACTTCCGATATAAATGCGCTTTGCAGACGTTCTGGCTGAGCATCTCCTGAAGAATACAACATGTCACCGGCACCTAAAAGTTTTTCTGCTCCGCCAGCATCCAATATCGTGCGTGAATCTACTTGTGAAGAAACTTTCAAAGCAACACGAGCAGGAATATTAGCTTTTATTAATCCGGTGATGACGTTTACTTCCGGGCGTTGGGTGGAAAGTATTAAATGTATGCCAACAGCCCTGGACATTTGCGCTAAACGAACTATGGCAGATTCCAACTCCCTCGGATAAGAGCTCATAATATCCGCCAACTCGTCTATTATAATAATTATATAGGGCAATCGGTCCGCATCAACTTCTGTTTCTATTCCCTCGCTATTTGTTTTGATTTTCTTTGGATTTTTACCAAATACGTTAGCATGATAGGACTCTATGTCTCGCACAGACTCCGCTTCTAATATGTCATAACGACGGTCCATTTCCCTTGCTGCCCATTTAAGAGCAAGAATTGTCTTCTTAGCTTCTGTTATAACAGGGGTAAGCAAGTGCGGAATATTGTTGTAAAGAGTGAGTTCTACGCGTTTAGGGTCTATTAATATGAATTTCAAATCATCTGGTCCATTTCTGTAAAGGAGAGAAGTAATCATAGAATGTATTGTTACCGACTTTCCCGAACCGGTTGTTCCAGCCACCAAACAATGTGGCATTTTTGCAAGGTTTCCGAATAAAGCTTTGCCTGAAATTTCTCGGCCGAGAGCCACGGTGAGAGGTTTTGAAGAATTTTGGAATTTACTGTCTGCCAAAAGAGTGGCTAGTCCAACTATTGATTTTGACTTATTTGGAATTTCAATACCAACGAGAGATTTGCCCGGTATTGGGGCTTCTATTCTAATTGGATGCGCCGCGAGAGAAAGAGCCAAATCATTTTGCAAACCAACGATACGTGAAAGTTTTACTCCTTCAGCCGGTTTTAAGGCATAGCGCGTCACAGTAGGTCCGATTGTTATCTCATCCATTTCTACTTCAATGCCGAAGTTTGCAAGCGTGCGTTTTATAATATTTGCATTAGCTTTAATGTCGCCCGTGTTTGGTTTACCTTGGTCTTCTTCAAGCAATGAAAGTGGGGGAGGAACATAAGTAGAAATTAATCCGCCTTTTCTCTTTTTAATTGGTAAATCTTCTTCCTCTTCCTCATCTTTTTCTTCTTCATCTTTCTTCTTCATACCGATAGCTTTTTTAAATTTTTCAGTAGGAGAACTTTTCTCTTCTGCGTCTTGCATGGCTTCCAAAGAAGCAAGATTTGCGTCAACTGCGCGCTCCTCATCTTCGTTTAAAGTAGAAACAGGTTTTTCTTTTCTTCTCATAATGGTATTCCAAATATTTTTCAAAAACGGAGCCAAATCTGGTTTTGCGTCAAACATTGCAAAAATTGAAATTATCAAAATTGCGCCAAGAAAAATTATACTTGCATAAACATCAAAAAGAGATACTAGAGGCGTTGATAAAATTCTACCCAAAAATCCACCGGAATGTTCCAAAGAAACGACATCTATCATACCGAGACCGGAAAGCAAAAACATAATTCCACTGATCGCGCGTATCCATCCGATATTCGGAGTTTCTGATTTTAAAAATGAAGACCCAAGCAATACGAAAAGGAGCGGGAGAAGAATATATCCGATGCCTAGAAAATAATTTAAAAATTCATAAATATTTTTTCCTGCTACCCCCCCCATGTCAAATGCCGGTATCGACATCAAAAGAAATAATGCTAAAACAAAAAAAAGAATTGCCCAAATACCGTGCTTAGTTTCAGTTTTTAATTTATTCATTGAAGATGTAAATTTAGAATTTTTTTGTTTGTCCTTTTTCGCCATACAGCTATTTTACCACCCTGCGGTCAATTTTGGAAATGTTTTTATTTTCAACAAGAATCAATTTTTAAAATGCAATCTATCTAGCGAAGCTTCGCTAGCGAACTGCTCGTCGTTCAAGAAAATAATAATCGGAATACCTCTTTTATTTTCTAAACTCCTGCGCAAGGCATTTTAAAAACTATTCTTGTTGAAAATTTATTAAAGATCAAGAACAATGTTTTTAAGGGGTTTCGAGCGCGACTGGCGCGAGAATTTCAGGATTTTTTAAGCTTCAAAAAATCCGTACCGGCAAAAATATTGTTCTTGATCTTTTCTATCTACCTATTGCATTTTTTCTTGTCCTATATATAATGGACAACATGTTAGGAGAAAACAAAAACCTAAAAGACACTTCTAAAGATTCTATAAAAGACCCCGAACGAAAGTCTTTGACTTCATACGGGGCAGGCACCTCTAATATGTCTGCTGTTTGGGCTTATAACAAAATAAACAAGCTTATTACTGCCCTTTATATGGTAACGGACACCATGGATAAAGAAGAACCGATACGTTTAAAGTTAAGGACATTGGGGGTAGAAATTTTATCAGACACATCTACTATATCAAGGACTCCATTTGATATAGAAAAGATAAATCAAATTTTGTCCTTTTTAAACATTACTTTTGATGTCGGAATGATATCTGAAATGAACTGCAATATCATAAGAAAAGAATTTATAGAATTAAAGCAATCTATACAAGAGTTTACAGCGCAAAATCATCTCTGGTTGGAAGAGTTTGTAAAACACTCTTCTGAAGAAGAAAATTCTTCTATCGGACACTCTAAATTTAATGACAGTCAAAAAAATATGTCCTTAAATAAAGGACAAAGAACTAGAATTGGTGTTCAAAAAGGAAACACCTTGATGAAAGCATTAAGTGAAGCGGAAGGAGGGAATAATTTTGAAACTTTAAAAAATAAAAGACGAGAGGAAATCATTACTATTATAAAAAATAAGAAAGAGGTTAGTAATATGGATGGAGTTACTATAACGGACATAAAAAAAGAAGCTAAAGGACTCCTTGCTTCTTGTGGAGAGAAAACTCTTCAAAGAGAGCTTATCTCTATGGTAAAGGACAATATCCTTAAGAAAACTGGAGAGAAACGCTGGAGCCAGTATTTTATAAATCAATAAAGCCCTAAATTATTACTTTTTAAAACCGCGCATATTCGCCTGTTGGCGAATTGCTATGCTCGGCTACCCGCCTGCGCAATGCTTTTAAAAAGCAACAATTCAGGACTTTACCCTTATCATTCATTTTTCTTGCATTTTGACCAAAATTATGCCAAAATAAGCTTATGGATATTGGGCTCAAAAAGCCCAAAATCGTCTTAAAACGAGTTATCCACATAATATGTTGCTCTGTATTAGAGTTATATATTATAATGTTTGGGTGTTTACAGGTTGCATACCTTTGTGTATGTTCTGTATTCGCAAATTGTATTTGTTTTCGTTCACGATTTCGTCGAAAAAATCTTGAAAGAAAGCAAGCCCATCAAAGGTCAAAAATTTGTTTGGGTAAGAGAAAGGTCATTGAAAATAAAATAGTTTTTTGTTTTCAATGTATTAGTTTTAATCTGTTCATTATTAAATTTATTTGTCGCATTATTAATTGTTATAAGTTATAGGCGAATAAAAAATAATGATAGAAAAATACGCCTTTAGTTTTGTCGAAACTAATTAACGGCGTAAAAAAAAATTATGAGTAAATTATTAAAATCAAAAATTCTTATCGGATTTATGGTTGTTGCGGTTTTGTTAGTAGTTGGCGGTCTTACTGCTGACGCTTACACACACTCAGTAACCCTAAAGCAAGGTTCATCTGGTGCTCAAGTTATGTCACTTCAGTCAGCCCTAGGTGTTGTAGCAGACGGTAGTTTTGGTCCTATGACTAAAGCAGCTGTTGTTGCTTATCAAGCAGCCCATGGCCTTTCAGCTGATGGTGTTGTTGGCCCTTCAACAGGCGCATCACTTTCAGGTGTAGTTGCTGGTTTTCCAGCAGGCTGTAGTTCATCTTCAGGATTTAGTTCAACAACTGGTGTAGCATGTAACAGCGTTGTTGCATCATCTTATCCAGCAGGCTGTAGTTCAGCTATGGGATACAGTCCTTTAACTGGCGTATCATGTGCTAGTGTAGCAGCATCTTACCCAGCAGGATGTAGTTCATCTGCAGGATACAGTACGACAACTGGAGCTTCATGTTCTAGTGGCGTAGCTTCTGGTCCTCTAGCAGGAACAGCAGGGACTGTAACATACGCTCAATTGTCACAATACACCAGTGAAAAAGTAGGAGCTGGTGTAACTGATGTTAAAGTAGCTGGATTTGAACTTGAAGCTTCAGACGGAGATGTATCTCTTAGGTCATTCAAGTTAACTTTTAGCTCAGCTGGAAATGCAGCAGCAGATTCAGATCGTCTTATAGACTATCTTGATTCAGTATCAATCTGGCAAGGAACTACAAAAGTTGGTTCAGCTAACACAGCTGACTTTACCAGAGACAGCGCCGGAGTTTATTCCAAGGTTGTAGCTGTTTCTAACGCTATCGTTAGAGATGGTGTTACAGACAAATTTTACATTACTGTAGATGCAGCAAGTAACATAGACTCAGCAGACATTGATTCAGATTCTTGGGGCGTTGATCCTATCAACGTTAGATACGAAGATGGAGGAGGTGTAGTATCAACAGATACTATTACACAGACTGAAATTCCAATTTCTTTCGTTACTTCAGCAACAGCAACTGATACTGAACTCAAGATAACTCTTGATTCAGCGTTACAAGCTGGTCTTCAGACTGTAAACGCAACATCTGATACCAATGGCGTCCTTCTTTTGAAGGGTACTATGAAGGTAGAAGGTTCATCTAATGTTTGGTTGGATGAAGTTCCGTTCTTGTTCACAACCAATGCAACAAACGTTGATGATGTTACACCAACAGTGTATTTCACTATTGATGGGGTAGAGTTCTCTGAGTCTATGACTGCAAGTTCGGGAACTACTGAGACTATCACCTTTAACGAGCTAGACAGGACTCTTGAGCCTGGTACATACATATTTACTGTTAAAGCAGATGTGAATGATATCGATACAAGTACCTTTGACGAAGGCGATTACTTGAGTGCAGAATTGACTGCTACTACTCGTGCTGATATCGTTGCTCTGAATACAGAAGGAGGGGATCAGTTGACAGATGCCACAGAAATGACTGGTGTCGCTTCTGGTACCATTCAGTACTTCTACTCAATTTATCCAACAGTATCAGTTATTTCAAAATCTATTGTCGCTAATGATAATGGACAAAATCCTCCTGTATCCGCAACAGCTAAAATGAAGCTTTCGATTACAGCAAACGGTGGAACACTTTACCTAAACGGTGATGATGAAACCACTCAAGCTAAAGAATTCTTCGGTATAGCTATTGATGGTGGTGACGCAAGTTCCACTATCAGCGCTACGGCTGGATATACGTTTACACCATCAGGCACATATGCTGTGACATATACAATCGCAGATGGAGATGAAGAGTATTACACCCTAAATGAAGGTGATGTGATGATTCTTGATGTAGAAGCTACGGTTGTGGAGGGAGTTGGTTCAGCAGCTATTCTTGTAGGTATGAAGGGAGATGAAATCCTCTTCGGTACTGCAAGCACATCTGACACAACTCGTTCAGCTAATACACTAAACTTCAAAGCCCTAGTTGATATTCTAAAGACAGGAAAGGTAACATTAGATAGTTAATCTAATCAGCTTGACCTCTTTGGTTTATGGTTAATACACCTTAAAAAGTATTTAAAAAACCACCCCCGTCGGGGTGGTTTTTTGTTTGTCTTTTATGTTGTATACTAAATTATATGAATCCCGTTAGAAGCCGCGATCGCAATTTAAAAACAAATAAAAATATGAAGTTAAATATTGTAAGAATTAATAACTTAACATATCAGATACGCGAGTTGATCGCGATCTGCTTCTAAACGGGATGAATTCAATTATTAGAAAAATTATTTTTGCCACTGTTTTTCTTTTGCCCTTTATAATTTTCCAGTATACAGTCTATTCGATGGTTTTTTCAAAGTCTCTTTTTTTGGAGGGAGCAACGCTTATTATTGGTACCCTGTGGATAATTGGGAAATTGCTAAAAAAAGAAGAAGAAACAGAAAAAATTCCCAAGAATATTGTTTTTTTAATTTTTGGAATTTATGTAATTTTACTTTTAATTTCTGGTCTTCATAGTTTAGTTCCAGGACTTTCGTTTTGGGGAAGTTTTGATCATGGAACCGGAGTTGTTTTTATGTTATCTTTGTTTCTGTTCTCTTTAATCGTGAGTTCTGTGTTTAAAAAGATTGAGGATTGGTATAAACTTTTTACAGTTTTTGTAATTTCAGGTCTTTTCTTTAATCTGGGAACTTTCTTGACGATGGTCGGTGTTCATTTTTCTAAGATTTATAATTTTAATGCTCTGAGCGGTTTTCTTATTGGTAATTCATCTTGGACGGGAATTTATCTCAGTTTTGTATTTTTTATAGGGTTAGAGCTTGTGTTTTCTGCAAAAATAAAAAGTCAAAAAATAATTGGTCTTTTGGGTTTGCTCACCGCATTTTTTAACCCAACTCTGACTGGTTTTCTACTGCAAGCCCCGGGGGCCTCTTTTGGATTTATTGGTCTTGCCAAAACAGCTTCTTATTCTATGTTTGTAGGTATTGGGTTTTTCATTTTGTATTTATTTTTTAGAAAAATATCCTCTATCAAATGGAGAAAAATATTTATTGGGTCCTTTTTAGCTTTGTCGTTTATCGGATTAATATTCATTTCCACAGTTGGCTGGAGTTCTATCCGTCAGCTGGTGGCTGAAAAAGCCGGACCCAACCGGTTTGTTTTTTTTGATATTTCAGTTTCTGCTCTAAAAGAACATCCAGTCTTGGGGTGGGGGGAAGATAGTTATCAATTTGTTTATGCAAAATATTTTGATCCAATTGTTCTCACCCCGGGTTATGCTCCAGAATATTGGGTAGATAGAGCTCACAATATCTATTTTGATGAACTTGTTTCGGGCGGGCTTACTGGATTTTTGTTACTTATGTTGCTCTATGGTATTCTTTTATTCGGTTTCGTTCGGAACGCTATTAAGTTGAGGGATAAGGAGGGTCTGTTATATATGGCGTTGTTTTCTGGGGTTGTAGCTTTTCTTATTCAAGGGTTAATGATCTTTCAAATAAATATTGGTTGGTTTGTTATTGCTATTCTTGTTGCTTTTGTTGCAAATTTTTGTTTTAAAGATAGAACTATAACTAACCCTAATACTGATAAAAATAATAATAAAAACAAAAATGAAGATCACACCTTCAGGAATTTATTTTCAATTATTATTATTATAATTTTTGGATTTTTATTTAATTATCTAATTATCAAGCCGTACAAGATAACTAACGGATTGTTTAAGTTTCCAGTAATGCGTTATGAAGAAAGGTTGGAATTTTATAAGGAATTAGATAATGCGTATATGGGGAATACCACGGATCTAGGCAATGCTTTTCTACCGTATCATGTCAGACTTCGACAAATATTATTAAAGGGGATAAAAGAGGAAGAAAAAAAATTAATGGTAAATGAAATTAAAGAAATTACCAGGATTTTAGATAATGGTTTAAAAAGGCAAGATTATAAGGAGTTGAAAATGTTGATGGCAGAAACTGGATTCTATTCTGTAATTATAGCTTTAACTGACGGGCAAGAGAGACAGGATTATTATAATCAAAGTATGTTTTATGTTGAAAAAATGAAAATAGCTTCTCCTCGTAGTCCAACGTCAGAAATATCAAAAGCGCTTTTAGATATTTCACTTAAGTATGGAGAAGAAGGTCTGGATCTTTTAAACCTTGATAAAAATAAGGTTAAAAAAAGAGATTAATTTTTTAAATCAAATGCTTGTATTAATCGTATCAAAATGATACGATTAGAGTATCAAAATGATACGATTATTTATCCCGTTAATGGGAAGTAAAAAGGAAAAATTATAAATAATAAAATTTCTAATGGGATGGATAAGCTAAATAATAGACAATTAAATATTTTAGAGAAGATACCTTTTAACAAAGATTTTTCATCTTCCGACATTTTGGGTTTTATCAATAAACAGCAAAAAGTTTCTTTAATAACAGTTAAACGCGATTTAGACTATTTAGTTGAATTAAAATATTTAAGACGAAAAGGAAAAGGACGTTCTACTGTTTACCAAAAAACAATTAAAGGAGTTTTATTTTCTCCAGTTGATATGTCTTTATATGACACCCTAGAACCAGATCAAAGAGAAGGAAACAGCAGTTTTAATTTTTCTTTATTTAAGGAATTTCCTCTTGATGTTTTTTCTGATGAAGAAAACAAGATTTTTGATTTTGCTACTATTCAATACAGAAAAAAAATTGAAAAAATAACACCTGTAATACAACTAAAAGAACTTGAACGTTTTATTATTGAATTATCATGGAAATCTTCTAAATTTGAAGGCAATACTTATACTTTATTAGATACTGAACGTTTAATTCGCGAAGGGATTCCTGCGGAGGGACATACTAAAAATGAAGCGATAATGATATTAAATCACAAAAAGGCTTTTTCTTTTATTTTAGATAATTTAGAGAGTTTAAAAAAAAATGGAATTACTATAAGCTTTGTAGAGAAGGTGCACGAATTCATTATTGAAGGATTAGGCATATCTCGCGGTGTTCGTGACGGACTTGTTGGAATTATCGGCACAAAATATAAACCGCTCGATAATAAATATCAAATTAAAGAAGCCCTAGAGTCTCTTTGCAAGATAGTTAATGAAATGAAAAATGTTTATAGCAACGCGTTAATCTTTTTGATTGGGCTCTCTTATATTCAGCCATTCGAAGATGGGAATAAACGCACTGCTCGTTTACTTTGTAACGCGATTCTTTTGGCAGAAAATTGCGCCCCTTTGTCATATCGCAGTGTAGACGAAAATCTTTACAGAGAATCAGTTTTAGTTTTTTATGAAAAAAATTCAATAATTCCCATTAAAAAGATTTTCACTGAACAGTATCTATTTTCAGTTGAAAATTATTTGATTAAACAAAAGGTTAAATAAAGAAATTAATTTATGGAAAAAATAATTGTCACCGGCGGGGCGGGGTTTATAGGGTCACATATTGTTGATGCTCTTGTAGAAAAAGGATATAAAGTTCATGTCGTTGATAATTTATCTGCCGGTAAAAAAGAAAATGTAAATTCCAAAGCGATTTTACATATTGTAGATATAAGAGAAAAAGAAAAATTAATTCCGATTTTTAAAGACGCCAAATATGTATTTCATGAAGCTGCCTTTCCTCAAGTTCAGTATTCTATAGAAAATCCAATTGAAACAAATGATATAAATGTGAATGGAACATTGAATGTATTAGAAGCTTCAAGGGTAAACAACGTTAAAAGGGTCATTTTTGCCTCTTCTAGCGCTATATATGGTGACCAAGAGACTTTGCCAATAACTGAAGATATGCAAATTAATCCTTTATCTCCTTATGGAGCTCATAAATATATAGGTGAAGTTTATATGAAACTTTACGCGCAGATTTATGGGCTAGAAACTGTTTCTTTGCGTTATTTTAATGTTTATGGCCCAAGACAAAGTGCCAACGGCGCTTATGCTTCTGTGATTCCTAAATTTATAGAATTTCGCAAAAAGAATGAATCGCTTATTATTACCGGAGACGGAGAACAAACTAGGGATTTTGTAAACGTGAAAGATATAGTTATGGCAAATATTTCTGCTATGAAAAGTAATAAAGTAGGAAAGGGGGAAGTGATAAACATTGGTGCAGGGGATCAATACTCAGTTAATTATATTGCTAGCTTGATAGGTGAGCAGGTAGAATATGTTCCTCCTCGTATAGAGCCTCGCAATACGCAAGCGGGTATATTAAAAGCGAAAAAGTTTTTAAATTGGGAACCGTGTGTTATCCTAGAGGAAGGTATAAAAGAATTAAAAGAATATAATAATATATAAATATGGCAAGTAAGAAAAAAGCGTTAATAATAGGTATTACAGGCCAAGATGGTTCATACTTGGCTGAATTTTTACTGACCAAAGGTTATGAGGTCCACGGGATGGTCAGACGTTCTTCAAGTTTTAATACCGAGAGATTGGAAGAAATATATGAAGACCCCCACGTGGATAATCGTCACTTGATTCTTCACTATGGGGATTTATCTGATTCCAATAGCATAAATAGTATGATTAATAAAAGCAGACCAGATGAAATTTATAATTTAGGCGCGCAGAGTCATGTTCGGGTAAGTTTTGATATCCCTGAATATACAGCTGATATCGATGCTCTAGGAACATTAAGGCTGTTGGATGTTATAAGAGAACAGAATTATCCAATAAAATTTTATCAAGCAGGGAGCAGTGAAATGTTCGGAAAAGTTTTAGAAGTTCCGCAGAAAGAAACGACGCCATTTAATCCACAGAGCCCTTATGGTTGCGCAAAAGTTTTTTCTCATATGATTTGTGTCAATTATCGCGATTCTTATAATATGTTTATTTGTAACGGAATACTTTTTAATCATGAATCGCCTAGACGCGGTAGAACTTTTGTCACAAAAAAGGTAGTGGAAGGTCTCGTTGACATAAAGCTCGGCAAGAAGAAAAAAATATTTTTAGGAAATCTGGAAGCAAAAAGAGACTGGGGATATGCTAAGGATTATGTCGAAGCTATGTGGCTTATGCTTCAACAAGATACGCCCGACGATTATATTATTGCTACAAGAGAAACTCATTCTGTAAGAGAATTTGTTGAATATGCAGCTTCATTGATTGGATATAAAATTATATGGAAAGGCAAAGGATTAAAAGAAATTGGTGTTGATGAAAAATCTGGTGAAACTTTAATTAGTATAGATAAAGCTTATTATCGTCCATCAGAGGTGGATATATTGCTTGGCGATAATACAAAAGCTAAACAAAAGTTGAATTGGAATGCGAAAGTGAGGTTTAAAGACTTGGTGCCTTTAATGATGAAAAGAGAATTTGAAGATAGGGGGTTGCAAAGTAGTGATTATCTAAAATAATTATGGTACAAGAAGAATTAAAAAATTTAATAATTTATACTGGCATTTATTATCAAGATAATGAAACGTATAGAACTCGTTCAAAAATATGGTTTCAGACTTTTGATAATGCGCAAAAATTAGGGGTTAGGGTTGTTGTTAGGAATGATGGTGGGTTACCAGAGTCTATATTAGAAAGAATAAGAGCTTATAGCAATATAACCATTGTTGAAAAAACTACGCCTAATACCTTAGGAGGAGGAAGGAGAGAAGCTTTACAAAGGGCGATAGAAATAGCCTATAAAAAAAATATAGAGAATCCTGTATTTTTATGGACTGAGCCAGAGAAAGATAATTTAATTACTGAAGAAACTTTATTAAAAATGATTTCAGAAATCCGTAATGGTACACATATAGCTGTTGCAGAAAGAGAAGAAAAAGCTTGGAATCAATTACCAGAATTGCAACGTTGGATAGAAAAAAGAGCAAATGAAAGGGCTAATAAAATAGCTAAGAGTGTAGCTGGCTCCGAGGTAGAGTTAGATTGGTGGTTTGCCCCTAAAGCTTTCGATAGAATTGGTGCTAATTATTTTTTAAAATATAACTCCAAAAAAGACAGATTGGATTTATGGGATGCAATAATGTTTCCTATTGTTGACGCAATGAGGGATGGAATAAAAGTAAAAGGTGTATCTATAGATTTTTTATATAATCAAAGCCAAATAGATAACGAATCAGATGAATCGAACAAGGAAATTAAAATCAAAAGAATAGAACAATATGCGCAAATTTTAAAAGAATTAGGGGATTCTAAATGGGAAGATTTTTTTAGAGATGCAAAAGTTGAGTTAGAAAGAATAAAAGAATTGAATAGAGATGCTTCTGAAGATCACCGGGAATTAAAGGAAATAAAAACATCATTAGTAAAAAAATTTTTTAAGTTGAAGTAATATGGATAAAAATGCAAAAATATATATAGCGGGACATAGAGGCTTGGTGGGTTCTGCTATTGTAAGAGAGTTACAAAAAAATGGTTATACCAACATAATTACAAAAAGCCATTCTGAACTTGATTTAAAATCTCAAATTGAAACAGAGAAATTTTTTTCTATAGAAAAACCTGAATATGTTTTTTTAGCTGCCGCTAAGGTTGGAGGTATACTTGCAAATAATATATACCCCGCAGATTTTATCAGAGATAATTTAATGATAGAAACGAATGTTATAGATTCTGCTTATAAAAATAAAGTAAAAAAATTACTATTCCTTGGGAGCTCTTGTGTGTATCCAAAGAGTGCTCCACAACCCATAAAAGAAGAATATTTACTTACTGGCGAATTAGAGCCGACAAATAAAGCTTATGCGTTGGCTAAAATTGCTGGTATTGTGATGTGTCAATCATATAATAAACAATACGGAGTAAATTTTATAAGCGTAATGCCGACAAATTTATATGGAGAGGGTGATAATTTTGATTTAGAAAATTCACATGTATTACCGGCAATGATTCGAAAATTTGATGATGCAAAGAAAAATAACGCAAAAGAAATCGTTTTGTGGGGAACTGGCAAACCAAAAAGAGAATTTTTGTATGTGGACGATCTTGCAAGCGCTTGCATATTTCTCATGAATAATTATGATAATTCGGAAATTATAAATATTGGTACAGGAGAAGACTTATCAATTTTAGAATTGGCAAACATGGTAAAAGAAATTACGGAATATGAAGGAAATATTATATGGGACTCATCAAAGCCTGACGGAACCCCTCGTAAATTACTAGATGTGTCAAAAATAAAATCTCTGGGCTGGAAACATAGTATTAATCTAAAAGAAGGCATAAAACGCACTTATGAGTGGTATAAGACTAATAGAGGTGTAAATCAATGATTATTGTAAGATTAAAAGGAGGATTGGGTAATCAGATGTTTCAATACGCTTTAGGGCGTGTTTTGTCTTTTAAAAATAATACTAAGCTTAAGCTTGATCCCGCTTTTTTTAATCTAAATTTTAAAAATATCACAAAAAGGAGTTATGATTTGGACGTTTTTAGTATTAAAGCAGAAATCGTGGAAAAATCTGAGATTCCTTTTGTTTTTAGATTACCCAAGAGTAAAATTGTCATATATCTCATATATTTGTTTAGAAAAATTATAAAAAGTAGTGGCCAAGAAAAAAGTTTTAATTTTGATAAAAATATACTATCTATTGGGGGAAATGCATATCTTGACGGATATTGGCAAAGCCCAAAATATTTTGAAGGTTTTGAAAATATAATTAGCAAAGATTTTACTCTAAAAAATCCTCCAGCTCAAAACATCCGGAACCTTGCGGAAGAGATAGCAAACACAAATTCACTCTGTATTCACGTACGCAGGGGGGATTATGTAGGAAATAAAAATCACGAAATTGTGGATAATGACTATTACAGAAAAGGTATTGAGTATATAAAAAATCATGCACAAATAGATAGAATATATGTTTTTTCAGACGATATAGAATGGTGTAAAAATAATTTAAAATTTGAATTTCCCTCAATATTTGTAGGGTATGAGTATGCAGGAATAAGAGGTGAGGGGCATATGTTTCTAATGAGTAAGTGTAAAAATTTTATAATTGTCAATAGTAGCTTTTCTTGGTGGGGGGCTTGGCTGTCAAATTATGAAAAAAAAATTGTTATTTGTCCTAAGCAGTGGTTCACTAATGCATCTATAAATATTAATGATTTAATACCAAAAGATTGGATCCCGTTAGAGATTATATAGTTTATCAGTGGAAATAATATAGAAAAATAATTTATGTCGAAATTTTCATTTAAAGTAACATAACTACGGAAATCTAAAGATTTCCTATCTCTAACGGGATGGATAAGGATATGAACAATATAATCAATAAAATCAAAAATTTAACACTAGAGCAGATAAATAAAAACTTAGTTCTTTTTGCTCTCATTGCTTTGATTTATAGAAAAGGCAATTTTTACAACACTTTTATTCCAAAGCCATTTGAAATCGTTCTTGTATTTATCATACTCCTAACTTTCTTGGATTTACTAATTAATAAGAAATTTAAAGAGTTTTTTCTTTCAATCAATAAAAAAATCTGGATAGCATTGTCCTGTCTTATTGCATCTGTTTTTATTGGCTGGTTCGTTGCTGTGTTTTTTAAAAATGTGCCCATAAATTTAAATGTGATTTTAGAATTTGGTAATTTTGTAATCTCTTTAGTAATATTTATATTAATCTTATTTTATACAAAAAACGACAAAGTATATACTAAGAAGTATTTATATGCTTTACTTCTACCGGCTGTCTATATAATTTTTGTATTATTTACTGAAGGAGCTCAATATTTTAATTTAGAAAATAACGGTACATTTCTTGGGCTTACACTTAATCCAAACATAATTTCTAAAATTTTACTTATTCCAGCGTTATTTTTCATAGTACATTCTTTGTTTAAATTTCAAAATAGGTGGATTAAAATCGGATATATTATTATTTCTTGCGCTATGGTTGCTTTATTGTTTTGGGTAGCATCCAGGGGAGGATTAGTTTCTTTGACTATTTCTTTTATATTTGTATGGCTTGTTTTTTCATTTCATAATTTTAATTGGAAAAAGTTATTTTCTAGTGGAATTATTCTTCTCTTTATATTTTTAATAGGATTTGCTATAACTCCACAAACAGGGAAACAAAGAGTTCTTCTTAGAGTATTATATCCAAGCGGGTCTGATGCTTCTAACTATGTTACAGTTAAGGATAAACCAGTTGACGATATTGTCTCTAAATTTATTGATGATAAATCGAATAATTATATTTTTGTTTACCCGGCTGGAGAAGATCGTTTTAAAATTTGGCCGTTTTATCTGAAATATATATTGTTAAATCCACTGGGCATAGGTCCAAATACTCATTTTAGCTTTGACCTCAAAGATAACAACGGAGAATATATAAATTCAGGCCCGCACAATACTTTCCTTCAAATTTGGTTATGGGGAGGGTTACTGGGTATACTTAGTTTCATGTATATTTTTATCAGTGCGTTTAAAAACTTAAGAACACAATTAAAATCATACTTTAGTCCTACGGCCTTGGCATTGCTGGGGACCCTCTTTGCTGTTAGTATTTCTGTTATGTTTGACGATAGTTTGTCATTTTTTTGGTTTTTTATAATTTTAGCTTTAGCTTTAAGATATGAATCCCGTTAGTGATAAAAAGTCAAAGATTTTTGCCGACACACCAAGAGCGAATCGGATCACTAACGGGATGAATCCCGTTAGTGATAGCAAATTTCAATATGTTTACATTTTACGTTCTGTGAAAGACGGTAAGTGGTATACTGGTTGTACGGAAGATTTACGGAAGCGCTTTAAAGAACACAACAGCGGTCAGTTTGAATCATGGACCAAGGGTCGTGGTCCATTTGAATTAATTTATTACGAAGCGTACCGGAATATGAAAGATGCATACAATAGAGAGAAACAGATCAAATCAGGTCCAGGCAGGGAATATATTAAACGACGATTAAAGCGCTTCCTATCACTAACGGGATGAAAACACCGTTAATTAGTATCATTTTGCCAGTTTATAATGGCGCAAACCGCCTAAAAGAGGCGATAGAGAGCGTTATAAGCCAATCCTGTACAGAATGGGAGTTATTGGTCATAGATGATGGCTCTACCGATAATATCAAGGATATTGTTGATAATTTTGTAAAAAATGATTCACGAATAAGGTATATAAGAAACGAAGCAAATTTGGGAATACAAAAAACTTTAAACAGGGGACTTAAAGAAGCACAGGGTAAATATATTGCACGTATTGATGATGATGATAGTTGGATAGATAAAGATAAATTAAAAAAACAATTTGAATTTCTGGAGAAAAATAAAGATTATGTGTTAGTGGGAACGGGTGCAATCTTAACAGACGAAAATGAAAAAGAATTGTCTAGATTTACAATGACAGAGAATGATAGTGACATAAGAAACAAAATTTTATCCAAAAATTGTTTTATTCATTCTAGCGTGATGTTTAAGAAAAACACAGCCTTTAACTTTAACGGCTACGATGAATCACGAAGTACTCTACATATTGAAGATTATGATTTATGGCTCAAGATGGGAACTGTGGGGAAATTCTCAAATCTTAGTCGGTATTCTGTTTCTTTAAAACAAGGGGAACATACGATTTCTGCCAAAAATAGAGTCAATCAGGCGCTAGGTATCATAAATGAAATTAAGAAATTTAAAAATTATTACCCTAAATTTATC
>MFTY01000018.1 GCA_001785515.1 Candidatus Nomurabacteria bacterium RIFCSPHIGHO2_02_FULL_35_13
CTAGAAGAAGTTGTGCATAAAGATAATATTATAAGTAAGCATGATACGGAAGCTATTGTATTGCAATTGAAGCCCGAGATGCATGATACGGTAATGGAAGAGCTTATGGGTATCATGATAACGAAAGGAATCAGAAACGCATTATCAATAGTGGAAGCGATGGCGAATCCGCACATAGACGATGATTTTCATCGAGTATTAATTCAATATTTAAAAACAGGCAAGGTTTTTGATTTACAAGAAGAGATGCCCCTTTATAAATCTCTTCACATGACGCTTTTTGAAATAACACTTCCACCACCCCGAGAAGAAGCTGATAAACAAAAAGGTTTTAAAGAATTTATTGGAGCGATGGAGCAGTTTTATGCCGGCATGCAATCCATATCAGATGGTAAAAATAATGAAAAAGAAAATTATTTTACTTTAGAAATAGCGCTAAATAATACCGGTGATGAAGTTGTTGTATATGCCAGCATACCCAATAAACATCTTTCACTTTTTGAAAAACAGATACTTTCTTTTTATCACGATGCGAAAATTCATGAGGTAACAAACGATTATAATATTTTCAATGAAAAAGGCGGGTCCGCGGGCGCCTACGCCAGTTTTTCTGAACGTTCGGTATTGCCTATAAAGACTTATGACCAGATAGAACATGACCCTATGAATACCATACTCAACGTTTTTTCTAAATTAAAAACGGAAGGAGAAGGAGCAGCTATTCAACTTGCAATAGCTCCTGCCGGGCAGAAATTTATTGATGAATTTCATTTGATTTTAGATGATGTTAAAAACGGAACGTCAGTCAAGCACGCGGCGGATAATTTTTATAAGTTTAATAAGGCATTTTTAAAAGCTTCAAAAGATTTGCTTTTTGGCGTAAAGAAAAAAGAAGAAATAAAAGAAAAATATGTGGAAGGAAGAAAAGCAGTAGATGAGGGCGCGGTAGAAAAAATAGGCAATAAGATGAAAAGCTCAATTATGAAAGCGAATATTCGTGTTGTTACTTCCGCTGTAACAAAAGAAAGAGCGGAAGCCATACTAGGAGAGATAGAATCTTCCTTTAATCAATTTACCGAACCAGCCAGCAACTCTTTTGTTTTTGAAAAGTTTTATGATAATGATTTGAAAAAACTTTTTCATGATTTTTCATATCGTACATTTTCAGGGGATAAAATTTTACCTATGAATTTAAAAGAGCTTTCTTCCGTATTTCATTTTCCTGTGGGAATTGGCAGTCAGCCACAATTAAAAGAAGCGAAAGCAGGCATAGCTCCTGCGCCGTTAGAAATGGGACAAGAAGGAATAATTTTGGGTATAAATAGCTATAGAGGGAAAGATACTGAAATTCATTTGGCAAGAGAAGACAGAATGAGGCATTTTTATGCTATCGGTCAGACAGGAACAGGTAAAACAAATATTATGCTTAATATGATTACACAGGATATAAAAAATGGTGATGGCTGTTGTTATATTGACCCGCATGGAACCGATATTCAAACCATTTTATCTCGTATTCCGAAAGAAAGGATGGATGATGTTATTTATTTTGACCCGGCTTATACCATGCGACCAATGGGATTAAACATGTTGGAATTCGACCCGAAATATCCGGAGCAGAAAACTTTTGTGGTTAATGAAATGATGGGAATTTTTAATAAGCTTTTTGATATGAAAATCGGCGGTGGAGCAATGTTTGAACAATATTTTAGGAATAGCGCTTTTTTAATAATGGAGGACCCGGAATCAGGTTCAACTTTATTGGAAATTACCAGAGTTTTAGCGGATAAAAAATTTCGTGATATGAAATTGGCTAAATGCAAGAATCCCATCATTAAGCAATTTTGGGTTTCAGCTGAACAAACGACTGGTGACCAATCCTTAGCGAACTTCGTGCCATATATTTCGTCAAAATTCGATAATTTTATTTCCAACGACATTATGCGCCCGGTAGTGCTTCAACAAAATTCTGTTTTTAATTTCAGAAAAATTATGGATGAGAAAAAAATTCTTCTTGTCAATCTTTCCAAAGGCAGATTGGGCGACATCAACGCAAATTTAATCGGTCTTGTGCTCGTAGGCAAGATACAAATGGCTGCGCTTTCCCGAGTAGATATGTTTGGTAAGCCCATAAACGACTTTTATCTTTATATAGATGAATTTCAGAATATCACTACTGATTCTATCGCCTCTATTTTATCTGAAGCTAGAAAATACAGATTATCATTGAATATAGCTCATCAATATATCACCCAGCTTGAAGAAAATATTAAAAATGCGGTTTTTGGCAACGTTGGTTCAATAGCAGTATTTCGTGTTGGTACTGAAGACGCAAATTTTTTGGAACCCAAATTCAAACCAATATTCAATTCTCAAGATATAACTAAACTTGATAATTATAATGCGTATATAAGTATGCTAGTGAACGGCCAACCGACAAAACCTTTTAATTTAAAAACATTACCACCGGAAGAAGGGAATAAAGAAATTGTGGATAATTTAAAACAACTTTCATATATGAAATATGGACGTGATCGTAAGGAAGTAGAAGCAGAAATTATGAGTAGATATCAAACAATAGAATAGCTATGGAAGAATTTGAAATAAAATTTCTAGAAATTAATACTAAAGAGTTAGAAAATAAACTTATTAGTATTGGGGCGAATAAAATATTTAACACTTTATATCGTCGCAGAGTTTTTGATTTTCCGGATATGCGTCTAGAAAAAGATAATTCATGGCTGCGTTTGCGTGATGAGGGAGATAAAATCACTTTGACTTACAAAAAACGTCTAGGAATAGGAGAGAATAAGTTAAAAGATGAAGGAATGCACGAGACAGAAATAATTGTAAATGATTTTGAAAAGACAGCTGAACTTTTAAATGCTATTGGTATGATTGAAAAATTCTATGAAGAGAACAAACGTACTAAATATATATTTAATGATGTAGAATTTTGTTTAGATGAATGGCCTTTGATACCATCTTATCTTGAGATAGAAGGGAAGAATTGGGATAAGGTAAAAGAAGCAACATCAAAGCTTGGATTAGACTGGGAAAATCATATAAAATGTTCAACCATGCAGATATATAAACATTATAATATTAATGAAAATGATTTTTCTATCTTAACTTTTGAAAAACAGATAAGAAAAACATAATTTTGCAAAATTATGTTTTTCTGCTAAAATAGCATTTATGAAACATCCAAAAGAAGAACAATCATTTGTAATGATAAAACCGGACGGAGTACGTAAGGGACTCATAGGTGAGATTATTCGTCGTTTAGAACAACGTGACCTAAAAATCGTGGCACTTGAAATGTTTCAACCGGAGTATGGACAGCTGGATAATCATTACCCTAAAAATGAAGAATGGATTACCAGACTTGGCCACAAGACATTGAGTACTTATGAGAAATATGGTTATGATGCATTGGCAGATTTTGGCACCAAAGAAGCTCATAAAATCGGTCCAGACATACGTAAATGGCTAGTTGATTATATGATGAGCGCTCCGCTTGTAAAAATGATTGTGCAAGGCGTACACGCCGTTGATGTGGTTCGCAAAATTGCCGGCGATACGATGCCTTATAAAGCAGATATGGGCACAATTCGCGGAGATTTTTCTATTGATTCTCCTGCGCTTGCAAATAAAGAGAAACGCGCAGTTATGAATATTGTGCATTGTTCCGAAACACCGGAAGAAGCAGAGCATGAAATCAAACATTGGTTCGGTAGTTCTAAAACTCACAAATATAAACGTTTTGGAGTGGACGAATAATTCAGAAACAAAAAAGTAGATTCGTCCAGTTGCTTACCTTTTTGTCTTTGCTATACTTTTAGTAGGGTTATTTCCGATTATTACCTAGAACAATATTTTATGGGAGCCTCGATCATGTTCGGCCTTGGCCTTATATGTCTGGTACCCACTTAGCTATAAGCTATGGTAATACATCGGAAATAACCCTAAGAAAAACCCTCCACCTAGTGCGGAGATTTTTTCTTGAAGGAGGTATAATACTAATATGAATCCTAGGAAACTTTTGATACGCTTAGTTTTGTTTATTTTTTTAATATTTTTATTGAATTATCTGGCGATGAAGTTCTATTGGTACTCATCAATTTGGTATCTTGATATGCCAATGCATTTTTTAGGGGGAGTTTGGCTTGGCCTCGCTTATATTTACGTATTTTTACCCACAGACGATTCTCTCAAATCAATTTTTAAGATATTTTTTGCTGTATTATTTGTAGGCATAGGATGGGAAGTATTTGAAATCCTAATTGATATTTTTATAACGGGTGATTCTTTTATTTTTTTGGACACCAGCTCTGATATATTTTTTGATTTTGCCGGTGGCGCTTTTGCCATTCTTTATTTTATAAGAAATATTATGCCCATTTATCAAGATAAGATATAATAATAAATATAATGCCAAATGTCGCTAAAATAACATTTTGTGGAGGAACAGGTTCGGTCACAGGCGCAAATTTTCTTTTGGAAATTGATGATAAAAAAATTCTGATTGATTGTGGTCTTACTCAAGGACTGGAATTGGCAGACGACATTAACTGGGCGCCTTTTTCTTACGACCCGAAAGAAATAGATATTCTTTTTATTACCCATTCTCACATAGACCATATTGGGAAAATTCCCAAATTAGTTCATGAAGGTTTTCGTGGAAAAATTTATTCTACGAAACCCACTCGCGCGCTCACAGGCCCGATGCTTTTAGATACCGCCGGTATTTTATCTAAAAACAAACAATTTAACTTGGACAAGATATACACTGAAGAAAATATAAATACCGCATTTTTACAATGGCTTTCTTTTAATTATCACGAGAAAATAACCATAACTCCCGACCTGGAAGCATCTCTCAAAGATGCGGGGCATATTTTGGGTTCAGCTATGGTTGAATTCATTTATAAAGGCAAGAAAATTCTTTTTACAGGAGATTTAGGCAATTCACCATCACCATTGTTGCCTGACACTGAAAAAATTACCGATGCGGACTATTTAATAATGGAAAGTGTCTATGGAGATAGAAATCATGAGTCTAAAAATGACCGAAGAAGTCTTTTGGAAAGAGTAATAGAGGATAATTATAAAAGAAAGGGAACGCTCATAATACCGACTTTCTCGCTTGAACGTTCGCAGGAACTTTTGTTTGAACTTAATGATTTAGTTACTAATAATCGCATACCAATAATGCCTATTTTTTTTGATTCTCCGCTTGCTATTCGTCTGACCGAAATTTTCAAACAATTTAGAGATTATTTTAATGAAACGGCGCAAAAAGTGCTGTCAAAAGATAAATATTTATTTGATTTTCCCGGATTGCATTCCACATTGCAATCAGAAGAGTCAAAAATGATTAATGATACGCCCAACCCCAAAATAGTTATTGC
>MFTY01000019.1:0-525 GCA_001785515.1 Candidatus Nomurabacteria bacterium RIFCSPHIGHO2_02_FULL_35_13
CAACACTGAATAGCCACTTGTGTTGACAACAATTTCATCCTGCTGGGTTTGTGCTAAAATTTTCGCATTAGGTGTAAAAAATAAAGAAACAGCTCCGACTGATATAAGAGTAGTTATTAGAAGCAATTTAAAATTTATTTTCATGGAATTATTTAACCAATAAAAGCCCTAATTTAGCGCTAGCATCGCTCACTGCTTCCCCAACTGACATTCTATTTGAAAGAACTTTTTCAATCATTTCTTGAAAAATGTTATCTGTATCTTTAGGCGACGGGTCAAGCCAATTTTTTGCAAAAAACGCAGAAGCATAAAAGGTCGATAAATATGCATCCGTTGGCGCAGCTTTGAGTAAATCTCGACGTACTGGAGCTACCCCAAGAGAAGCCACAAATTTGGAAGCAAAATCGGTCTTCGCCATAAGATTTGCCGCAGTAAAAGCAGTATTGAAATTCTTTGAGAGAGAAGAAATTGCAATACCGGTCACATGGGCAGAAGTTAATTTAAAATTACTATTTCTAATCTGAG
>MFTY01000019.1:609-840 GCA_001785515.1 Candidatus Nomurabacteria bacterium RIFCSPHIGHO2_02_FULL_35_13
ATTCCAAGAATAAACATCTTTCAACGGGTCGGCAAAATCCGTATAAAATTTTAAAATAGAACCCAAATCATATTTTCCAGTTTGGCCCAGAACAGATATAAAAGACCCGTTCTTCTCGGCTATAATTAAATTTCCTGCCTGCATAAAAAGAGTAGATAATATATCTTTCGCGTGAAAAACATTAGAAAATTGCCCCATTGCAACCGTGCTGTTTGTAATTATACCCCTATT
>MFTY01000019.1:904-5030 GCA_001785515.1 Candidatus Nomurabacteria bacterium RIFCSPHIGHO2_02_FULL_35_13
ATTCCGTTGGCATCAAGAACGCTTCTGTTGTAATACATCATCAAAGGGTCAACAGCAAGCGGAAAAGCTAAAACTCCTTTTGAAGTCAAGAATACTTCTCCCGCGCCGACAAAAGTATTTTTAAAAGTGTTAAGTGAAAAACTCTGATAAGGAATGGTGTAAATTTTATTACTGTACTTGAATGCTAAATCATCAGAGATAAAAAACATATCGGGACCTACTCCCCCAGCCAATGCTTCCAGTAAATCATTATCAAAAGTATCCGGATGTTTTTCCTCATATTTTACGACAAAAGCAGTATTAACCCGATTAAAATCTTCAAGTAAAGGAGAAATAATTCCTGTTTTTACCGTACCCCACAAAACAACTGTGCCCTGCGCGCCGGTATTATCACCCTGATTTCCGAGAGGTATCGCTCCAGAAAAAACTAAAATGCCTAAAACAGCGGTGGCAATAAATACAATTAAAATTATAATTTGAAAATTTCCTTTCATTTATTTTTAAATATTATACCATAATGATGCGCTCCAGCGTCTATGTCGCGTTGCCAGATAAAACCTTTTTCTTCCAACATCTCGCGCGCTTTACTTTTAGAAATAACTTTATCAAAACCAGGTCCTATGGGAGATGAATTATCAGACCAATCAACAAGAAGAAGTTCGCCTCCTGATTTGAGTATTCTTTTCGCTTCTTCTAAAAATTTTTCTTTGTCTTCTACTTGAAAAAGTATATTAGAAGCAATCACAGCATCTACAATTTTATCTTTTATTTTAGTCCCGCCCATTTTCTCAACATCCCCCAGAAGACATTCTAAATTATTGAGGCGAGCCTCTATTCCTTTATTTCTGATTGTTGTTAAAAAATCTTTCTGTATTTCAATAGCATAAACTTTTCCCATTGGCACCATTTTTGCTGCAGGGATAGTGTAAAAACCGGAACCAGCGCCTAAATCCGCCACAATCATATTCTCCCTTAAACCAAGCGCTTTTAAGTTTTTTACCGGGTCAGTAAACATAGATATATTATAGTATAAAAATATATTATATGCATTTAATTTATCAAAAAAATATACATAACCTGTCAAGGACTGTCCTTGACAAGTTTTGTGATATAATAAAAAAATGAAAAATAGAGACTACAAAAACTTAGCCCCCGATACGATAGTTCATATTTACAATAGAGGAAACAATAGAGAGAAAATTTTTTATGGCCAAAGCGATTATAAGGCTTTCCTTTTTAGGGTTGGATTAGCGCTGGGAATAGATTATGAGACACTTCAAAAAGAAAACCTTCTAGTAATTCCGAATTCAAGAATTCGGATAAGTTCAAACAATAATCTATTTAAATTGCACTCATTTTGTTTGATGCCTAACCATTTCCATTTATTGATTGAACAATGCGGCAATATACCAGTTTCAAAATTAATTTCTCAAATATGTACAAGTTACTCTATGTATGTAAATAAAAAATATAAAAGAGTCGGGCATGTCTTTCAAGAAAGATTCAAATCTGTGATAATTGAAAACGATTCTCAGCTGATGTGGACTTCAGCTTACATCCACATGAACCCAGTCAAAGACGGTTTAGTGAAAAGTCCAGAAGAATATAAATGGAGCAGTTATAATGATTTTGCCTCAGATAGAAATCTGCCAATAACTGATAAAGAGTTATTAATCTCAACCTTTGGTAGCCAAAATAACTTTACAAAGGAGACCTTAAATTTTAAGACTAAGGATTAGTGTCAAGGACAGTCCTTGACACTTATTTTAAATGCAAATTAGTTTCCTGGGCATCTTTATAGCCGTCATATGCAAAAGCAATAATCATTACTATGCCAGAAATAACCATTATTCCAATGGCACTATTGGAAAATTCAGATAAAGAAACACTACTAGTCCAAACAATGAGATTACTGATAAATAATAAAATACCGAATACAACACGATTACCAACATAAATATATCCAACTCCTGGCAAAACAATATTTAACACACACGCAAGCCATGGTTTTTTCATAATTTTTATAATTTGTTGTTCTAATAATAATCTTCACTAACACATATTATACTACGCGCAAACAAGAGATGCTATGCTGTCCCCGGCACGAAGACGCATTATGGTTACGCCTTGAGTTTGCCTGCCAAGGGATGAAATATCTTTTAAGGCCGTTCTGATAACCTGACCTTTTTTTGACATTGCTATCAATTCTTCCTCTCCTCCAGCTAATACTTTGGCAACTATCAGTTTGCCGGTTTTGGGCGTTACTTTCGCAGTTTTAACACCAGAACCTCCTCTTTTTTGAACTTTATATTCTTTTAGGGAAGTCTTTTTACCAAAACCATTTGCGCTCATGGTTAAGAATGCTCCGTCTTTATTATCTTTTTTTACAACATCCATACTAATAACTTCATCGCCTTTTTCGAGTTTTATTCCACGCACACCTCCCGCAGTTCTGCCCATTTCTCTTATATCGGATTCTTTAAATCTGATAGATTGCCCACCTGAAGTAGCCACCATCACTTCGTCGCCTTTTTCAACCAATAACGCGGAAACAAGTTGGTCTTCTTTGTCCAAGCGGATAGCTATGAGTCCACTTCTCCTGACATCTTTGAAACTTTCTCCCGACATTTTTTTGGACGTGCCATCTTTTGTGACCAACATGAGAGATATGGGAGATTTTTTAAGCTCTTTCGGCATAGATAAAACAGAAGTAACTTTTTCGTCGTTGTTAAGCGCCAAAAAATTCATAATTGATTTCCCTTTTGTTGCGCGCTTCCCTTCCGGAATATCATACATTTTCATTTGATAAGCTTTTCCCAAATTAGTAAAGAATAGCAAATCACTATGAGTGGACCCTGACACAAGCATTGTCACAAAATCTTCTTCTTTAGTTTCAAGGTCAACAACACCGACTCCTCCTCTTTTCTGTGAATGATATTCGGAAGGGTCGGTGCGTTTTACATATCCGCCGGCGGTAAAGACAAGCACTGTTTCTTTTTCCGGTATTAAATCTTCATCCGAAATTTCTTTGTTTCCGCCTTTAACTATTTTTGTTCTGCGTTCATCCGCATATTTTTCACGAATTTCTTTTAATTCTGAAGAAATAACATTAAGAATTTTCTTTGGACTTGCCAAAAGGTCCTTTGTTTCCTTGATAAATTTCTGTTTCTCTTCAAGTTCATTTTCCACGGCTTTTCTTTCAAGTCCGGCCAGTTTCTGCAATTTCATTTCAAGTATCGCAATTGTTTGCAATTCTGAAAACTTGAATTCTTTCATTAAATTAAATTTAGCGATTTGCACATCTTTAGACCCTCGTATAACCGTAATCACGCGGTCTATTTTATCAAGCGCTTTTTTCAAACCGAGCAAAATGTGCTCGCGTTCTTCCGCCTTTCGCAAATCATATTTTCCTCTTCTTTTTACAACTTCTTTCCTGTGAGAAATAAATAAGGAAAGAATTGATTTAAGCGAAAGAGTTTGCGGTACGCCATCCACGAGCGCCACAATATTAAAATTAAAGTTTGATTCAAGCTGAGTATTTTTATAAATATAATTTAAAACTTTTTCGGGAACGGTGGAGTTTTTTAAATCAATAACGATTCTGATATCTTTGGTTGATTCGTCTCGAAGTCCCTTAACACCATCAAGTTTTTTCTCCTGCACTAATTCAGCAATCGCCATTATCAAATTTGATTTGTTTACTCGAAAAGGAATCGAAGTAATGACAATTTGAAAATTTCCGCCTTTTTGTTCCACTATTTCCGCTTCACCGCGACAAACAACTCCGCCTCGTCCGGTTCCATAGGCATGAAGCATATCTTTGTAGTTATAAGCTATCCCGCCGGTTGGAAAATCCGGTCCTTTTATAAATTGCATTAAGTCTTCAGTCGTACTATCTTCGTTTTCAATCAAATGCATCGTAGCATCAAGCACTTCAGCTAAGTTGTGCGGGGGTATGTTTGTCGCCATACCGACGGCAATACCGAGTGTACCATTCAAAAGAAGCGCAGGCACCGCAGATGGAAAAACTATCGGCTCTTTGCGGGTTTGGTCGTAATTTGAACGAAAATCAACTGTCTCTTTTTCCAAATCACGCAAAAGCTCGTTTGAAATTTTAGACATTTTT
>MFTY01000019.1:5103-5221 GCA_001785515.1 Candidatus Nomurabacteria bacterium RIFCSPHIGHO2_02_FULL_35_13
GATAACGATAAGAAAATTCTTGCGCCATTCCCACCATTGAATCATAGACTGCCACATCTCCGTGCGGATGATATTTTCCAAGCACATCTCCGACTACTGCAGCAGATTTCCTAAAACG
>MFTY01000020.1:0-5926 GCA_001785515.1 Candidatus Nomurabacteria bacterium RIFCSPHIGHO2_02_FULL_35_13
TGTTCACGTAATTTATTTACTAGGTAAGGCGGAAAAGGTCGCACCTTTTTTAGTACAATTAATTTATCTTCAATTCTTTTTAAAATAAGCGTATTTCTCATACTATTTTATAATATCCTTAATATCGGATAACTTCATTTAGTATACTATCCGATGTTAAGAAAAGCAAGTATATTTTAGTGGACGAAGTGGGAACTGCGTTTCAACAACAAAATGATACCACAATCTATATTCCCTACCTGGCACAGGGTCAATTTTAGTTTATTGATTTCAGGCTAAAAAACTACGAGTATTAATTACTTATTGAGTTCTTTTTCCGCCCGATCTGCTAAATCAATAATGATACCTACTTCTTCTGTAGTAAGTTTTCTAGGTTTTATATCTTTGACGCAAAAAACGCCTATCGGCTGATGTGTTTCATGGTCAAAAATGGCAACTCCTGCATAGAATCTAATAAACGGAAACCCAACAACCATTGGATTATCCGCAAATCGTAAATCCTTTAAAGTATCTTCAACTATAAAAATATTTGTTGCTAATAGAGCGTGCCCACAAAATGAAACTGTTCTATCGCCTTCCTTTTTATCAAGACCGATGCAGGATTTAAACCATTCACGATTAGAGTCTAAAATTGAAACCATAGACATAGGAACTTTTAATTTGTCTACTGCTTCCCGAGTCAAAACATCAAACCGTTCTTCTGGTTCGGTATCTAAAATAGCTATTCGATGCACAGCTTCTAATCTTTTATTTTCATCAGTTGGAACAGGAGCATCTTTCATATATTAATTATATATATATATATATATGCAAGGTCAATGTATAAGTACATCCATTTCTACAAAACACTACCACAGTTCAAGTCCACTACATCTGTGAACTTTTCATGACTTTAATTAAGGCTCAAAACGATGCGCGGCTGATGGGTGCTGACCCCACGGCCTCCCACGTGCACTAAACCCAATATTTTCATATTGGCGTGGACTATATCTTCACCATGCTTCAACAAAAGTTTCAGTTTAGGTGCTTTGGTATCTAGTCTCTACGGCGCCCCTTCTCTTTGCTGTTTTATTATAAAAGCAAAAATATGGAAGGGTTCCCACGGTATTCGCATGTTTGCCTTCTGGCAAATTTAGCCTTCACCGTTATCCCAAAGAGTTTCAATCTGCCATTTCGACAGAAAGCTGCATAAATCTACAGGGGAGTGTTCCACCGTTGAACTACAGCCGCAATCTCTTAAATTTTTCAAAGATTATCTTTTTTCTTTCAAGATATAAACCATTGAAATCTTTTATACTCCTATTATACATAAAATCGTATAATTTCAAAGAGGAGTTTTATATCATCTGTTGTGTCGACGGGTGGAGTCGAACCACCGACCTTGGCTTTATGAGTGCCATGCTCTAACCACCTGAGCTACGCCGACATACCAAATCAGAATAGCATATTATACACTATTTTCAATATTTACTTGCATATTTCCGTAATATAATATAAAATAACTTCACAGCGGGGTAGAGAAGAGGTATCTCGTAAGGCTCAACTAATATGGGCCCCCTCTTTGGGAAACCAAGAGGAGTGCACTCGTCAAATTCGGAGAAATCCTCTCCGCCAACTGGTGGAAAGACAATTCCGAGCTAAATTCTCCAACTTTAGTTGGAGATAAATGTGTAGAGACTAGATGACGAGCTCCTTAACCTTTTAATTTATTTTTAAGAGAGGAGATGGTATAGTCCAGACCACAAATCGTTCGCCAATTGGCGAATCAAGCAGTGAAAACTGAAGTGGTAAAGCATAACCTTAAGACTCTGGTTCGATTCCAGACCCCGCAACATTTTTAAATATACGCAAACTCTTGAAAAATTTGCTCGTAAAGGGCAATTACTCTTTTTGCTTCATGTAATGAAAGTTCAAAAGATGAACCTTCATGGGCTATTTTATTTCTTATGTTATGCACCTCCCAAGCAGAGCTAAGACTACGAAAATTATCCTGATTCGCCTCTTTTAATTTATCTCCCAAATTTTCCCCCTTAAATCCTAATTGAGCAAGCAAATCAAAAAGCATAGAATCGGCTTCAATGATTGCCAGCTTCCAATCGTTTTCATTTATTGAAAAAAGATAATTTAAAACTTTTTTCCATCTCTCATTTTTAAACACTCCTTCTTCTTGTGATTTTTTTTCTTTCAAAGCTTGATTGTGAGCATATTCTTCAATTTCATGTTTTAAATGCGCTCGCTCTTTTGCTCTAATTTCAAACATTCTAATTGTGGTATAAACAATGACGGCTATAAAAAATATAGCTAAAACAGAAAGAAAAATATAAAAACCCGTCAGTGTTTTTTCAGTAAAAATATATTTAAAAAATTCAGAACCTTGATTAAATAAATATTCCGGGCTAAGAAACTTTGAACCAAGAAAGGTATTTTCTATAAGAGGATTTTGATTTAATGTGCCTGATGTATACATCCCAATATGAAATCTTAATAAATAATAATACAGTAATTATAACACATTTCGCAGGATTTCATACGGGACAAGTATTATTTATTATTTCTTAAATCTTTTTCAATGGCAAATAAAGACAAATCGGAACACGCGGGACCGGTAAATTCCACACCGAATGGCAATTGCGAGGAAGAAAATCCTGAAGGGACAGAAATAGAAGGCAAGCCGGCTAAGTTGGCTGATACGGTGAAAATATCCGACAAATACATTTGCAAAGGGTCTTTCTTTTCTCCAAATTTAAATGCGGTTGTGGGCACCGTAGGGGTCATTATAAAATTAACCTCTTTAAAAATATCTTCATACTCTTTCATTATTGCCCTGCGTACTTTCCAGGCTTTATTGTAATAAGCATCGTAATATCCATGCGATAGCACATAGGCGCCTAAAATTATTCTTCTTCTTGTTTCAGAGCCAAACCCGACAGACCTGCTTTTTTTGAAACTATCAAAAACATCTTCGCCTTTTTTTCGCATTCCATATCGAACTCCATCTAGTCGTGAAAGATTAGTGGAAACTTCCGCTGGCATAATTATGTAATAAATAGGCAGAGAGTATTTTAAAAGTGGCATAACAACATCTTTTATTTTATATCCTTTATTTTTTAATTTTTCTACTGTTTTATTAAAATTTTGTAAAACTTCCGAATCAATTCCCTCTTTGAAGAAATCCCGCGGAACACCAATGACGAAGTTGGCGGAAGCTTTTCTGAATGGTCTGGCTGGGGTTGGGGCCCCAGAGAACCGAGGACCTGAAGAAAAGCTTTCGCCAACGAAGTCTATAGAAGTTGAATCCATTTCATCTTTCCCAATTATGCAGTCAAAAATTATTTTTGCATCTTCCGATGTTTTGGCAAGGGGACCTATTTGGTCAAGCGAAGAAGACATAGCCGTAAGACCTGAACGCGAAACAGCTCCATAGGTGGGTTTCATTCCCACAAGTCCACAAAAAGACGCAGGCTGGCGGATAGACCCTCCCGTGTCAGACCCTAATGCCCCCAATGCCATACCGGCAGCGACAGCCGCGGCTGAACCGCCAGAAGAACCCCCCGGAACCCGAGATGGGTCAATGGGATTTTTGACTGGTCCATAAGCTGAATTTTCGGTTGAAGACCCCATGGCAAATTCATCCATATTGGTTCTGCCCATTAAAACTGCTCCTACATCTTTCAACTTTTTTATAACAAAAGCATCATAACTTGCTTGATAATTTTCAAGTATTTTGGAACCGGAACTGACTTTATGTCCCATTATTAAAATATTATCTTTGATTGCAATTGGAATTCCTGTTAGCTTAGTTCCTTTTCCATTTTTTATGATTTCATCAGCCTTTTTTGCCTGTTCTAACGCATCGTCTCCTCCATAGGCGGATCCAGAAAAAACTTCTAAAAAAATATTCAATTCTTTATTTTTCTCCTTTGCATTCTTTAGGCAGGCAGAAATTAAATCCACAGAAGTCAATTCTCCTTTTCTCATCATTTCTCCCGCTTTTTCTATTGTCAGTTTTTTAATATCTATCATATTAAAAGTTATAAAAATAAAAAATTTCAAGAGTCGTGGGTTCCCTGTCCTTTTGACTCCGAGGGCGAAGGCTCAGAAATTTTTTGATTTTTATAACTTGTACTCATAAAATTTTTCCTTTTATTATTAATTAAGGCGGTAAAATTTTTTGAATTTTTATAATTTATACTCATAAAATTTTCTTAACTTTCACAAACCCATCTTGTGAATCAGGAAATTGTTTTATTATAAAGTCTTTAGAAAAATCCGGTAATTTAATTTCATCTTCTCTCCAGATATTCTTGTTTCCATATTCTATTTTTATATCTTTCACCTCTACTTCCTCTATCTGCTTAACATAAGCTAAAATACCGTCTAAATCTTTTAATAGCGCTTTTTTTTCTGAATCAGATAATTCAATTTTTGATAATTCAGCTAAGTCTTCTATATCTTTAATTTCCATACTAAAAGTATACCAAAATCAATAGAAAAATAAAGCTAAAATAGAAATTTTACCAGGAGTTGGAAGAACCGCCACCACCGGAGAATCCTCCGCCAAATCCTCCAAAACCGCCACCGTGACCGCCCCATCCGCCTCCCCCAATCCACCATGGATAGTGACCACCGGAATTTTTTACTTTTTGATATGTCCGTGAAACAAAAAAATCAAGCCCTAATCCGAAAATTATAAGAAAGAAAAATAAGAAAATAGAAAAAATAAAAGACAATGAGCCAAAAAGCCAAATTCCTCCGCCGATTACTGCTCCGAGAATTCCACCCCCCCACCAAGATTTAGACCTTCTTAAAATTGCTATTATCCATTGTAATACAACAAAACAAAGAAAGAAAACGAATTCCCAGTTAAATTTGAATTCTTTTTCCGAAGAATAATTTTCCGGTATAATATTATTTCCATTAAGAGATTCCATTATTTTACCTAACGCGCCATCAATACCAAGATAATAATTATTCTCGCGAAAGGCCGGAGTAATAATTTCACTTTGTATATATGATGTAGCGAGGTCAGTCAAATCTCCTTCAACTCCATAGCCGGTATGAATACGGGTTTTGCGTTCAGCCATAGCGACAAGAAGCAAGACGCCGTTATTCTTATCTTTCTTGCCTATACTCCATTTTGTAAAAATATCTTGAGCAATATTTTCAATAGTATCTCCCTCCAAAGACGATATTATTACCACAGCAATTTCATTACTTGTCTGTTTTTCAAAATTAGAAATTTTACTTTCCAGGGAATTTTTATTTTCCGGTGAAAGAATATTTGCATAATCATTTACAAAATTTTGCGGCTTGCTGGGAACATCAAAAGCCAAGCTTACATATGCCCCAATAGAAAATACAAAAATTGAGATTAGAAAAAGAAGAAACTTCTTTGTCATATATTATTTTATTGGCTAAAATCAACTTGTGGAACTGTCCCCGCCTCATCTGTTATTTCAAAATAAGAACGTTCTTCCACGCTAAAAATCGAAGCAAGAATAGAGTTTGGAAATCTTTTTACACTAGCATTTAGACTTTTTACCAAATCATTATATTTCATTCTTTCAACCGAAATTCTATTTTCGGTTCCCTCAAGCTCTACGGTCAAATCGCGAAAAGATTGAGAAGATTTTAACTCGGGATAATTTTCCGCGATAAGTAAAAGTCTGCCTAAAGACGATTCTACTTGTCCGGCTGTCGTTGCTTTTTGGTTTATTGTTGTAGAACCTGCATAGCGTGTTCGAGCTTCAGCAAGTTGCGAGAAAACTTCCTTCTCTTGTTTGGTTATGCCTTTAACGGTATTGATAACATTCGGTATTAAATCAAAACGTCTTTGTAATTGATTTTCCACCTGCGCCCATTGGCCGGTTATAGCTTCATTCTGATTTATAAAAAAATTATATTTTCCTACAACCCAAAACACCAA
>MFTY01000020.1:5945-18320 GCA_001785515.1 Candidatus Nomurabacteria bacterium RIFCSPHIGHO2_02_FULL_35_13
ACGATTATGAGAGTCTTATTTTTTTGCCAAAAATTTTGTTCCATATATTTACTAAATATTATAGGATTTGCTTTTTCGAGCTGGTCTGGTTGAGGCCACACAAATGATAATTACAGTGTGGCCGACCCGAGGACCCGAGAAAAAGGAAAGCCTATGATATTTTTAACAAAAATCTATTATTAATAATAAAAACTATTTCTTCTTCTGCAACTCCTCAATTAAAACAAGTAAAGGAGAGGCGAGAAAAATTGAAGAATAGGTTCCGAAAAACATTCCAGCTGTAAGCATTAATGCGAAATATTTGGTGGATTCCGGACCAAAGAAGAAAAGGGACAACAAAACTATTATAACGGTGAGCGAAGTGAAAATAGACCGCATATACGATTGGTCTAAACTTTTACCGACAGTCTCGCCAAAACTATTTTCGATTTTGTTTCTTAAATTCTCTCTGATTCTGTCAAAAATAACTATTGTGTCAGAAACTGATAATCCTATAATGGTAAGTACTGCAACTACAAAGAGTGTGTCTATTTCAGCGCCATAAAAATTACTTAAAATGCTAAAAATACCAATAGGAATAATAACATCATGTAATAGCGATACTATGGCCATAAAACCATATTTCCAAGAAGAAATTGGTTGAGAAATTTTTCTGAAAGCAAATGCAATAAAAAGAATAATTGCAAGTGAAACCAAAACAATAGCAATGATTGCCTTTCTGGTAAGTTCACGTCCGACAGAAGGTCCGATAGAATTAAAGTTTTTTTCTTCAAGTGGATTTTTGCCATTTTGTGCCTCGCCCGTAGGGCTATGGCCGAGGGAAAGTGTTTTTAAAAGCAAAATATGCTGTGTTTCATTCAGGTCAAGAGATTTAACAATATAACCCAATTCCCCTGTCGGTTGAATGAGCACAGAACCAAAATCAAGTTTTTTAAACGCAGAATCTAAATCGGATTGAGTCGGCCGGTTGGTTTTATAAACAACTTCTGTCAATGCGCCACCCTTAAAATCAATACCAACTCGAAGTCCGAATGCAAAAAGCGAAATGACAGAAAGCAAAACTAAGGCTACTGATATGCTAATAAATATTTTTTTGTGTTTTACTATAAACATAATTTATTCATTATTTTGATATGCCACTTGAAAATAAAAATCTTGCTATTTTTCCTTCTCCCACAAAAATAAGTCCGGAAAGAAAAATTCTGGAAATCATGATAGCTGAAAACATTGATATTAAAACACCCATGCCAAGCGTCAATGCAAATCCTTTAATTAAAGATGTACCAAACCAGAAAAGAATAGTGGCAGAAATAATAGTTGAAAGATTGGAATCACGAATAGAAGACCAAGCCCTGGAAAAACCTGCAGAAACAGAATTGGCAATAGTACGACCGGAATGCAATTCTTCTTTTAGTCTCTCAAAAATAAGAATATTAGCGTCTACGGCTATACCAATAGAAATAATAAATCCAGCAATACCGGCTGCAGTTAAGGTGACTGGCAATAATTTAAATAAAGCTAACATAATTGTTATATATATAGAAAGAGCAACTACTGCAATAAGCCCCGGTAGACGGTACCAAAGAATTAAAAACAACGCAACAACTAAAAATCCGATAATCGCGGCTTTGACTCCAGCGGTAACAGCATCAGTGCCCAGTGTTGCCCCAATGGTTTGTCTGGACAAAAGTGTAATGGGTACCGGAAGCGCGCCAGAATTTAACCTGCCTACCAAAAGTTTCCCTTCTGTTGGGGTAAAACTACCGGATATAACGGCCTGACCATTTGGAATTTCTTCACGAACAACCGGAGTGGAAATAGGCGCTCCATCCAAATATATGGCCACCATTTTACCTATGTTGTTTTTTGTAATTTGCGCAAAAAACTTCGTGCCTGTTTCGTCAAATTGCAGACTTACTCTTGGTTCGCGGGTAGTTTGGTCAAATTCAAGACTAGCTTTTTGTAAATATCGTCCAGTGAGTTCGGTTGAAACAAACTGTTGGTCTAAATCTATGCTTCCTAAGTCCACTTCCCCATTTTTTCCTACTTTAACTGTTTTTAGAGTGTCTTTAGGTGCTTCAATTTTAAATTCTAGAAGTGGCGTTTGTCCAATCATAGCTGTTGCTTTTTCCACATCTGTCACACCCGGAAGGTCAACTATTAACTTTTCTTCTTCACCGGAAACAAATCCACTGCTTTGCACCTGCACTATCGGTTCGGAAACACCAAACAAATTTACTCTGCGTTCTATCACATCGCGCAATGCATCCATTGAAACAGAAACTTCTCCTGCTTGAACTCCACTAACATCAGCTTTGTAAATCAAATGACTTCCACCGGAAAGGTCAAGACCAAGACGAAATTGAAAATTCTTTAAAAAAGAACTTTGATTTTCAAAATTAGAGTTTAGTTTAGGTTCTGATTTGAAAACAAAAAAAGCCACAGCTGAGCCTAAGATTAAAACTATAATTATTGATATCAATTTCTTAATCATCTTTTTTTGCCCTGTAGCGAGCTTGCTCTGCTTCGGGGGTCCACACCTGCCCGCAATACTTCGCATAGCGAAGGCAGGTGGGTAAATATATGGTTATTCTATACGTTTTTTAAAAAATATGCAATGGTAAAACCTAAAATAAATCCGCCTAAAATATCAACCGGGAAATGAATTCCGGCTATGATGCGGGCAATGCCGATAAGAAACGCAAAGAAAATAAAAATATAACCAACTTTTTTATGACTAAAAAATAAAGCAACAGCAAGCGCCATAAAAAAGGTGGCGTGTCCTGATGGAAAAGCATAGCCCGTTTCAGAAAAAAGAGAAACAACTTTTGGAAATAAATCAAAAGGCCTCGGAGTGTGAAATAAAAATTTCAACACATAAGCTAAAAACCAAGCCAAGGCACCAGAAAAAAATACTAAAATAATTTCTTTCCATTTTTGTAAAAAAGCCTTAAGGAGGTTTTCAGCCCTTAAAACTTCATGATAAAAAAGCAAAAAGATTCCTGCTATTATAACTACAATGTAAGGGAAAATATCTGCAATAAAAACAACTGCTTTATCAAAAAAAACAGATTGATGAGCTAAATTATAAAAAAAGAAAAAAATATTATCGTTCATATGTTTTTATTTTTTCCACAAGTCGGACATGTGGGAATTCCCACATGTCCGACTTGTGGTACTTGTGGTACTTGTGGTACTTGTGGTAACTTTTGCGAAAGACTTCGCCACATTAAGCACATTATTAAAAAGCATCGCTATTGTTACCGGCCCTACGCCTCCCGGCACAGGAGACAGAAAACTCGCCACATTTTTTACCGATTCAAAATCTACATCACCCACAATACTGCTTCCTGATTCTGAAGTGCCTGCGTCTATTAATACTGCTCCACTCTTTATCATATCACCCGTAATATATTTTCCCTTACCCATTCCTGAGATTATTATATCGGCTTGTTTTATTATTTTTTCTTTATTCTCGGTTTTACTTCGCACAATATCTGGATGAAATCCTCGGAACTGAAGCAATGCTGCGACAGGCCTGCCTACCAATTCTCCATATCCCAAGACGGCTATTTTTTTGTCTTCAGGCGATAAAGCGACAGAGTCTAATAATTCCATACAAGCAAGCGCTGTTGGAAAACCAAAACTTGTTTTGCCTTTATAAAATTCTTCGCTTGCATAGGTCCCCAGACAATCAACATCAAGGCGTGGGTCAATGGCATCCAATATTCTTCTGCGGTCAAGCGCTTCCGGCAACGGAAGTTGGACAATAATCCCGCACATATTCGGTATTTTATTTAAAATTTTTATTTCTTTTATTAAATCTTCTGTTTTGATAGATATGGGAAAATTCGCATTATGAAAATTTATACCAATTGCTTCCGCATTTTGTTTTTTCATTTGCACATATTGCGCTGAAACTCTATCATTACCAACCAGCACATCACAAAAAATCGGCTTAAATGGCAAAGAACCTATTTCTTTTTTTATTTTTGCTAAAATTTCATCCCGTATTTTTTTTCCATCAATAATTTGCATAATTTATCTTAAATTTAGCAGATGTTATCTTTTTTCGGGTCCTCGGGTCGCCCCCATTAAGTCCGAGGGGCTCAACCAGACCAGCTCAAAAAGATAACATCTGCTAAATTCCTAAAAACTCATTTTTCATATCATCTCTGTGCGCCGACCGCGCATATTTACGCATATTCATTAAAATTCCTAACCCCGCAAATTCGGTAACTAAATGTGAACCTCCATAGCTCATAAATGGCAACGGAATGCCTGTAATAGGCAACAATCCGATATTCATGCCTATATTTATGAGTATATGACTCATGAAAAAAATAGCAATTCCCATACCAAAAAGCATTTCAAAATTAGAAGCGCCCATTAGTGCAGAATTAAGAATCCTCCAAATAACAAGTCCAAAAAGCAGAAGAATAGAGAAAGAGCCGACGAAACCCCATTCTTCAGCATAAGCGGCAAAAATAAAATCAGATTGTGGCTCCGGTAAAAATTTCAATCGTGATTGCGTCCCAAAACCCAAGCCTTTGCCTAAAATTTGTCCGGAACCGACAGCAATAGTGGATTGAGATGCGTTATAACCGGAATTGTGTATGTCTGCGAGTGGATTTAAAAAACTAATAAAACGAGCTTTCTGGTACGGGGCAAAAACAAAAGTCCAAAGAGAAATAAAAATAATCGCTCCGGATAAAAAAACAAATAATAAATGCGTTTTAGAAATACCAGAAACGAGAACCATGCCAAACCATATTAAAAATATAACCATTGCAGAACCAAAATCAGGTTGCAATAAAACTAAAACAAAAGGTATAAGCGCGTAGAATCCAGAAATAAAAATATGTTTAATATCTCTGATTTCCACATGACGACGAGAAAAATATTTTGACAAAATAAGAATAAGCACGAGTTTCATTACATCTATGGGCTGGAAAGAGAAAACACCGAAAGAAAACCAGCTCTGTGCGCCTTTTACCGTATAACCAATGATAAATAAAATAACCAACAAAGCGCTAAATAGTAAAAATAATGTCACTAGCACGTCTGTGCGACGTAAAAACCTAAAATCAATAAAAGAAAAAGCAAAGAAAACAATAAATGACAGCACAATCCAAATTATTTGTTTCTCAAAAAAATTGATTGCGCCATCCTGTGGCGTAAATGATTTCATAGTGAAAAGACCGGCTAAAATTATGGGAACAATAAAAAAAACCAAGAGCCAATCTATTCTTTTGAAAACTTTTTCCATCATTTTTTATTTCAACTTAACTAAAAAGAAGTTATACATAGGAATAATTTCTTTAGCAATTACATTTCCTAGTATGGGTTTAGGCCAAGTAAAATTAATATTTTGAATTTCTTTTCCAGCCAATACGTCCAAGTAAGTGCGACTGGCAGAGATAGCGTTTCCTTTTTCATCATATAAAAGCGCGACGATGCTCACTTCCGGAATGGTAAAAAGAGAGTCATTTTTTATCGTGGCGGATAAGTGCGGACTTGTATCTTGATTTTCCAATTTTATATCTGAAATTAATACTTTTAATTGATTTAATTTTTCCTCTGAAACATTATGCCATATAGGTGTTTCAGTAAATTCAAAAGTGGTATAAACAGGAATGGAATTACCAACACCAATACCGGTTTCAAAAATAGCAAATTTACCTGATGGTGGAATAAAAGTTTCACCATCTCTCTTGCCTATATAAATATTATTCTTGTCGGCAAAACGAAATTTATATTTTATTTTCTCAATAGCTGCGTCTTTGTTGTGATTTTCAAGATATGCGACCGCGTTATAACGTCCGGGAATAACTTCAAAAGTGCGAGACCATAGAACTGAAATTTGGTTCACTTCAAAAGTGCATGCTCTGGCGCATGACCCTCCGCAATCTATTCCTGTTTCAATTCCATTTCGTATATTATCTGTGCAAGTCGGCACCTTGTTTATATATGGAGAAACTATTAAAAATCCAAGTATAAAAAGAAATACAAGCAAAACAACTAAATAGAAAATCTGTCTTTTAAGGGCCCATGTCATAGGTATATTATAACAAGAAAAAGACGCCCCGCAAAGAATTTTAGCGTCGTGGGTTCCTTGTCCTTATGACTCCGAGGGCGAAGGCGCAGAAATTTTTTGCGAGGCGGCTGGTTCTAAAATTCTTACTGAGCATCCAGTTCAACAAAGAATATAGACCCACTGCCTTCTTCTTTATTGGGTTCCATCCAAACTTTGCCGTTATGCGCTTCCACTATTAATCTTACTGAATAGAGACCATAGCCCGTACTATCCACATTTATCTTCACAGATTCTTTTCCACGCCCTCCCTCTGTAAATAAATTACTTTTATCTTCAGATGTTATTCCTACGCCCGTATCTCTAACATAAAATAAAATTTTACTATTTTTACCTTCAGAAGTGGGCTCCTTTTTAAGTCCCACTGTTATTTTTCCTTCTTTGGTGTATTTTATGGAATTTTCCACTAAATTATTTGCCACCTCTTTAAGCCAAATAGAGTCGCCGGAAACATTATAAACATCTTCTTTTATTTCTGTTTCCAGTTTTAATCCTTTTGCTTCGGCTGAAATTCTTTTTTCAGATATTGTTTTATCCACTAATTCTTTAAAGTTAAGAATTTTCATTTCATATTTAATTGTCCCCTTTTCCAAATTAGCCGCATTCAAAACCAAATCAACTGTTTCTATACCCATATTATCCGATTCAAGACCCTGTCCTGCCCTCTTTTTCACTTCATCATTTATATCTCCAAAAGTTCCATCCAATATCCCGGCAAAAATATATTTTGAACGAGTGAAGGAACCTTTAACTTTATGAGTAACGAGATGAACGAGACTTTCTCTCTGTTTGATAAGTTCTTGGAGGTTAATATTGAGTCTTGCCAATTCCTCTTTCTGTTTTATTTCTTTTTTGACACCTTTTATTAGAAGGTAACCGACAAAAACGATAAGTAGAAGAGTAACGGCTGCGACAGCTCTAACGTTTTCAATAGCGCGAATAAAAATAATCCCGAGAACTAAGAATCCAAGGGCAAAAACAAGCGCCTGCGCTCCGAACATTTTTATATTAAAGGTTTTGAATTTTACAATCATATATGCCAGAAAAACAACAAATATCGGCATACTAAAAAGACCAATTTGCGCCAATGTCCAATTTTCGGTAAAACTTCCTACAATATTTCCAGAAACAAAACTTAATAAAAATAGAATTACTCCTAATGTTATAAGCACAATCTGCTTTCTCATTTCCGGAATTGATTGTCTGTATTTTCTTACAGCATAAACGAGAATCCAAAGAGAATAAATAATTTCAATAAAATATACATAATAAGTGGCTATAAAACCTTCAACTGGTTCCCTGAAACAATTTGTTAAATCAAACGAAACTAGGGCAAATTTTGTCGGTAGTAAAATAATTACAGGTAATAAAAGGGAGAAAATTCCAACCTTTTTCTTGAAAGTTACATCTTTTTTCTCAACAAAGACATCAATAAAATAAACACATAGAGCATAGATAAGAGGTTCAATAATTAGCATTGCCGACCAAAAGAACATTATAAAGTGATTTTTTTCATTTGCCCATAAAATAAGGTCAAAAAACACCCATACAGAAAAAAGGAACATTATTAAAAATAATAGCTTGTTAACAAGCGATTTTCTGTCTTTCCAAAATACAAAAAGACCGACAAGAAAGGATAAAATAAGCGCTAGAAAATGAGAGTAATAAATTAATGTTCCAAACACGTTATCCGAAAAAATTAAAAATCTCGCAGTATCCCATTGACACATGTCTATAAAAGCTTGAATTGATGTTTCCATAAGATTACTCTTCTTCTAGCGATTCATTGAATAATTCTTCATCTGTTAAAATATCAAAATCTTTCAAAACCATATAACGATAATAAGTAACAATAATAGAAATTGCAACAAGAAAGATAAATATTAGGAGAAAAAGTTTTGATTTTTTGTCAATCATATGGAATATATTATACACTAAAATCCTTTTTTATAAAACTTATCCACTCGTTTTGTAAATCTTTTAAATTTTTAAAATTAGATATATTAAACTTTTTAAAAACTTTCTTAAAATATTCTGGAATGTGCAATTTGTATTTATTGAAAATTTTATAGGGTAAAAATTGTATTGATTTTATAGTTTTTCTGCAATTTCTCGAACCACAATGACATTTTATGTGCCAAAAAATATCGGCTTCATTTAAAGAATAATCAAAAGTGATTTCTTCTCCTTTTTTTATATTACGGATAGCGATTACTACAACCCTTCCTTTTATTGCTGAATTTGGATTACAAGAATGATTAAGATAAAGGCCATAGTTTGTGGGGTCTATCCATTCATTTTTTCCAAAGCCAATCCAATTAAACCCTGCAATTTCAGCTTGTTTTTTGTTATTAATTAGAAAATTAATTTTTTTGCCTTTTATAATAAAAATTGTTTCACCTTTTTTAATATTTTTTAAAGCAAAAATCCCTTTTCCATGAGTTTTACTTTCTTTAACATAAATCTTTTTTGATATTTCCTTCATAAATTAATCACGTTTTGTAAGAAAACTGGTATCTTTTATTATATTCTTTTTTCTTAAAAGAAGGATAAAAATTATAATTAAGTCTGAGACAAGCATGTAAATAGGATAAACAAGAATGGCAAAAGTAAATCTTTCAACGGCAAACATATTCAAGGTATCCGCCATGCCGGTACCAAACCATGCCCAAAAATCTTCCCCTTCTGGTCGTAAATATGATTTTTTGATTGTCGGCACAATAGCAAAAGAATCTATGGCAAGATTGGTAACAAGAGCAATAACCGGGCTATCAAATATAATCCAAAGAATAATACTTAAGACGGCTCCCAAAAAACAATATAAATCTGTTTTGTTTTCTAGAGTACCCTCTCCGTATTTTATTGATAAAATAGCAATAGTTAATGGTCCTAAAAACTCAACATAGGGCACCCAGACAGTATTATCCGCGCCAGAAAATTTATAACTTAGAGCAAGAACTAAACCCATAAACGCCCAAATCCACCAAGTTACTCTATTAGGTTTTGACTTGCCTCTGAAAATAGAAACTACATAAACTACATAAGCTAATAGAGCAATTATTCCTGCTATTATTCCCAAAACGGACTTTACATCTCCTATAAAAATCAGTTCAAGCATACAGTTGCTATTATATCACAAGAAAATCTTTAAATATAAAAACTTTTTTTAACTTCTTATTTTTTTGGCTAATTCAGCGAGTTTTATATCGTCGGCTTGACTATAATCGTGAGATGAAATATAACCTTCATATTTATGAAAATATTTGTCTACTTTTGATTCAATGGGTTTCCATTCTTTCATATTTTCTGTCCCATGCATAGGAAATAATTTTGTATGAACATGGTCAACACCAAACCCTTCAAGAACCATAGCTGTGCGACCTACATTTTCTAATTTTGAATCAAGAAGTTTTGCAACTTTTTTTGTTGCAAAAACAAGACCTAAAAGCACTTCATCGGGCAAGTCAAAAGCGTAGCTTGTATAATGAATTTTCGGAACAACCACTGTTACACCTTCGGTATTTGGAAAGATGGAGAGAAAAGCAATATGTTTATCATCTTCCCATATTTTATGTGAAGGAGATTCCCCTGAGACAATTTTACAAAATATGCAATCAGTCATATAAATTTTTATTTCATCTTCTCGATTTTTTCCCACGGCATGTTACTTCTGCCAAAATGACCGTAGGTGGCAGTCTTGCGAAAAATCGGAGTGCGTAAATCTAAGCGTTTAATTATAGAAAGCGGTTTAAAATCAAAATTCTTGCGGACAATTTCCGCTAAATCTTCTCCTTTTTCATTAATAGCTTCTATCATTAAAGGTTCAGCCATTCCAATAGCATAAGCAACAGAGACAAGCACTTCTTTTCCATATCCGGCCGCAACTAAATTTTTTGCGACAAAACGCGCCATGTAAGCGCCGGAACGATCTACTTTCGTCGCATCTTTTCCGGAAAAACATCCGCCACCATGCGGAATAATTCCGCCATAAGTGTCCACCATGAGTTTGCGTCCCGTAAGACCAGTATCCGCTTCAAAACCGCCTTGAATAAATTGTCCCGTCGGATTGATAAGTATTTTTACTGTCTTTTTTTCTTCTTCAGATAAGAGAGGATTTATTATTTTTTCTGTTATTTCTTTTTTAATTTCTTCCAATTTAACATCCGGAGAATGTTGCGCGCTCACCAACACGGTATGTAATTTTCCGTTAGTATAAGTCACTTGTGTTTTTCCATCGGGCTTTAACCATTTTATTCTTTTATTTACATCCGCGCTTTTTCTTGCGTATTCTAAACTTTTTGCAAGTTTATGCGCCAACACTACTCCTTTTGGCAAAAATTTTGCGGTTTCATCGGTGGCAAACCCATACATTATTCCTTGGTCGCCAGCCCCCCCGGTATCAACACCGAGAGCTATGTCCGGAGATTGGGTGACTATGTGAGCGGATATTTCTAATTCATTATCATACCCAATTTCTTTATAGACTTGCCGCGCAATTTTTACATAATCCACTTTTCCCTTTGATGTCACTTCTCCTCCTATCACTAGCTTACCGTGTCCGCCAAAAGTCTCCACCGCGACTCGACTTTTTGGGTCCAGAGTCAAATACGCATCCAAAATAGCATCTGATATCTGGTCGCAGATTTTATCCGGATGACCAGAAGTAACACTCTCAACTGTATAGTTGTCGTTGTGCTTATAAAACATAAAGTAACGATGATTATATCACATCTATTGCTTATAAAAAAATAATTATGCGCCTGTTTGACCTTGACAGTTGTTTGTATCAATGTAAAATAGTAATATATCATTAACATTAAAAACATATGGCAAGTCTAGAATATTTTTCAAAACAAAACATAAAAAAACAAGAAAATGGCTTCAATGAAACTGAAATACGCGATGTTGAGCGCCAAGTAGCTAACTTATTAGCTGATTGGTCTAAAGAATTGGATTCTAAAGCCAATAAATTAGACGAAAGTGCTTTAGTAAATTCAGATTTCAAACTAGAATCATTGATAAAACAAAAAATAAAATCCATAGAAAATGACCCAGAAAAAAATGAGTTATATTCTCGACTTTTTTTGGAAATAATGGAAAAAGGTATTGAACAGTTGAGGTTTGACGGCAGAGCAACACAACGCTCCAGAAAATACATAGAAGAGGCAAAGTCGGAATATTCTGTGCCGGGGATAGAAGAAGAATTGGAAAAATTACAAAAAAGAGCCGCTTAATTTCTTCAATAAATTATTAACTTTATATTTGACAAATTTTCAGCGTAGATGTAGTATCTTAACCAACCTAGTTCCTTGTGCGGGAGATTAAGTTCTGTTGAAAGAACTAGGGAAGCCCTTCATTACAAGGTGCATTCCCAGGAAACCTCCAATCATTAAATTCAAAAATAAGATTACTGCGTGCTGGCGACGAGCTAGCACAAAAAGGGGTTCATACCCCTGAAGTACCAAGCCCCACCCAAATGCTCCCCACCCACATGGTCGGGAGCATTTCTTTTTGCTTAATTTTACAAAAATTCAATATTCGCTATTATCCACTTTCCTGCTTGACCTTCAAAAATTCAGGTGTATCATTTTAATAGGTCTAGCTTGTTCTTTCTTATAGACTCCCCCAGACGGCTGGGCCAGATTACATCCTATTTTTCTCACCCTTTTTCCATAGGAGGTACATCATGCTACAACAGTATATCACCTGTCTTTCACCGCCTGTCGTCGTCGTGACAAACGTCGGTCCGACAGCCCAGATCCGCGGTCAGAAGACCACTCGTCTCGCGTTCGTCAACACGACCTAATGAGGTCCATGGATTCACCAAAACCTCTTGGGTTACACCGTTGCATAACACAAAGCCCTGGACATTCACTCTTCATGAGTCGAATGTCCAGGCATTTTTTTTGTCCAAATAAGAAATTAAAATAAATAAAACAGAAAAAACCTCCACTTCGGAGGTTTTTTCTTTAATCAAATGCTCAGTGCTGGCGACAGCCTACTTTCCCCTTTTGGAGTATCATCGGCTCAATAAGGCTTAACTTCTCTGTTCGGAATGGGAAGAGGTGTGACCCTTACGACAAATCACCAACACTGAAAATTTGATCAGTGTCAAAGACGGTCTTTGACATACATATGCAATGTCAAGGACAGTCCTTGACACTTGTGGTTTGCAAATTTCTTAACAGGAATCGAAACATTAGTACTTCTCAGCTCAACGCATTACTGCGCTTACACTTAAAGCCTATCAACGTGATCATCTCTCACGGTTCTTAACGATT
>MFTY01000021.1:0-14015 GCA_001785515.1 Candidatus Nomurabacteria bacterium RIFCSPHIGHO2_02_FULL_35_13
AAAGGCCGGACTACCATCAAAACCGCTATTAATCCAAGCAACGGTGCTGACGGTTAATTTTTGCAAAAGCATTTTTATAATTAATCTTCCTATGCTTTGTATACAAGTGTCGTTTGTATTTATAGATTCTACGGCTGCTTTTGTTTCTTGACTGGTTTTTTTGGTTTCAAGTATTGCCTTTCCTTCTGCTGTTCCTGAAATATTAACTTTTACGGAATCAAACTCACCTGCTGCCGAACTTGCCACACTTTCTAATGTTGAGCTTGCTTCTTCGGGAATACCCGCGTTACTACCTGAACTTAATAAATCTCCAACTCCACTGAATAAACTTTTTATTTCACTATTTATTACTTCTCTACATAATGGTAAGTTGGCAATCATCGGAGCAAGTCCACTTGTGTACCCTGATATACTTTGAGCATTAGCTTTTTTAATAGTGCTTGAATATGGTATCAAGACAAAACTTGAGATGAGAATTGATATTATTAGATTATTAAAATATTTTTTCTTCATTTTCTATATTATCCTTTTATTGTATCATTATCTTAACAAAAAAGTTTCCAAATCCGACACTGCTTTTATTAAATCTTCACTGTATTTTTGGTATTGAGAGAGTCCAGAGAGTCCAACGATGGGGTCGTTTATAATTTTCACCATATTTGATACGCTTATGCCGGTATTATTAGAACTATTTGCTATACGCAAGTGATATTCCACAAGACTTTGCGGGACACTTATTTCCATTGTTTTTTTGGCAAAATCCTGATAAGCCCTTGCTATTGTTGATAATTTACCGTATTGGTCAGTATTCCCTGTCTCATTTGTGGAATTTAAGGCAAGTCCATTACTAACAATTTCTAATTCATCTCCTATTCCGGATGACTGATATTTTTTAAACAGACTTTTTACATCTTCATAATATTTTTCTTTTATAATAGAGTCATCATTGGTATTTATTTTTACATCTGCTTCCAGATAGCGGTCAATTAGATTAGGATTCACGATATTTTGTCCAAGGGCATTAGAAAAACTATTTATAGTTTCATTATCAATTTGTCCGGAAGATTTCATCGCCGTATAACTGGTAAAAAATTCTCTGGCAAATTTTTCGGTTTCTGTTAATTTTGTTTCGTTCTCTATCACACCCTGTTCTATTTTCAATTCCTTCTTTTTGTTTTCTATATAAGTGGCATCCGGCACATCATTAAAAGTTATTTTTTTATTTTTATCTGTTCCCCATAGAGCTTCTTCCCAATCCGCTATACTGTCTTGGTCTGAATCAAGTTGAATCAATTCCGCAAAAGTGGAATTTTCTACTTTAAGAGCAGTATTGTTTTTATTTCCCGTGATAGAAAAATTTTCACCGCTGGATGACATAAAAAAAATCATAAAAATAATTACTCCAAGGACAACTACAGCGCTCGTTATTAATATAAATTTTTTACTTGGCAGATATTTTGAATATTTTTCGTTAATAAAATTCATTTTTTATTTATTAAAATCTTGAAGTTCCAAAAAGAGTTATTGTGTCTAAGCTGACAGCTATTGTACTTGGGGGATATGGAAACATACAGGATATCATTGTTCGTCCACTATACTTACCTAATATAAGTTGACCTATGGTTGGGGTAGTTCTAGTTTTTGAGACTACGTAAGATGGTATAAAATAACTAGATGGAGTACTGATAGGTGAACCCATAGGTATAATTGAAATAGAAGTGCCAAACATGGGACAAATATATCCAACTGCTTCCAAGCCCGCTATCTCCACGGCTTTTGTATTAATTATTCTTCCACCAAAAACGTTTCCAAAAGAAGAATAAGCAGAAACTATTCCGGTACTGAAAAATACTAGAAAAACAATTAGCAAAATAAAGATTATGCCTTTTTTCACCCCTATATCATATCATTTTGACAAGCTTAATCCAATCAAAAAGTGTTAATTCCTCTGCTCTCTTGTTTCCCAACCATTCCACGGAGGCAATTCCTCCGTATTTTAGGAAAGTTTTTAGATTTGAAGAGAGTTTTTTCCTCTTGTGGGCAAAACCAGCGCGGACTATTTCCCAAAATTTCTCTTCGTTTATCTTATTTTCAATAAAAATTTTTCTGGAAATGTTTTTTATTGCAATTACCGCTGAATCTACATTCGGAGAAGGTGAAAAATATCTAGCTGGCACCTTCATGACTATTTTAGGACCCCCATAAGCTTTTACAGAAACAGAAAGGATACTTTCTTTCCCATCTGAAGCAGTTATTCTTTTAGCGACTTCATTTTGAACCATTAGCACCATTCTCTCTGGTTGATTTTCTTCTGTTAAGAATTTTTTCAAAATTGCTCCAGTGATGTTGTAGGGAATATTTGCAATTAACTTATAGGCTTTAGGCTTTAGGCTATAGGCGTTAGTATTAAAATTTAATATATCATCTTTTACTAAAATTAAATTTTTTTCATTTATTTCTTTTTTAAATTTAATTTTTAAGAATTCAGAAAGATTTTGGTCTGTCTCTACTGCTATCACTTGTTTCGCCTTCTCTAAAAGTTTCTCTGTAAGAGCTCCCTTACCTGGACCGATTTCTAAAATAATATCTTCTTTAGAAACTTCTCCAGCCTCCACTATTTTATTTAGTGCAGGAATAGATTTTAAAAAATTTTGCCCTAATGATTTTTTTGGTTTATGTATCATGATTTTAAAAAATAATATCTTTTTCTCCTCCCGCCTGCCATCGCCTGAGGCCGAAGGCATTGGCGGGCAGGTCTCTTTCTAATATATCGCTTGGGATATCGGAAATAAATTCAGATGGAGTATTTATCTGACGTGAACCGAAAATAGTGCGAAAGTTTGCAAATGATAAAAATAATTTTTCTTTTGCGCGAGTCAACGCAACATAAAAAAGTCTTCGTTCTTCTTCTCTGTCTTCGGCGTTTTTTATTTGATTATCTCTTTGATGCGGGAAAAGTCCGTCTTCCAATCCTGTGACAAAAACATATTTAAACTCAAGACCTTTCGAAGCATGCACTGTCATTAATTTTATCGCATCTTTATTTTCTTTTTTTTCTTGATTAATCATAATTCCATCTTGGTCAGAAGCTAATGATGCATCTTCTAAAAGTTTCTCTATTCCCATTCCATCCTTTAAATTATCGTATTTTAACGCCAAAGTGGCTAATTCTTTTATGTTTTCCAATCTCTCCATATCTTCTTCAGTGCCGGTAGAAAGTTCTGTCTCAATGCCTGATTTTTTTACTATGAATCTTACAACTTCGGATGCTTTTAGGGTTCCTATATTCTCTTTTATTTTTTCCAGAATTTTATAAAAATTATCAATTTTTATTTTTGTTTTTATTGGCAGATTTTCTGTTTCTTTTGCAAAAATTTTAGCCAATGTCGCTTTTCCTATTCCTCTTGCGGGAAAATTTATTATTCTTTTTATATCGGACAAACTTTCCGGATTAAGCGCAGCGCGAAGGTATGCAAGAGTATCTTTAATTTCTTTTCTCTCAAAAAATTTAACTCCTAAAACTTGGTAAGGAATATTATATCGAAGCATCGCTTCCTCCAGCGCTCTAGATTGAAAATTTGCGCGATAAAGTACGGCCATTCCGGACAAAACGTTCTCGAACTCACCACGAAAATTTTCTGCTGAAAATTTTCTCTGTCCGTCGCCGTCGTTCCTCCCAAGGGTTCGCTCGATAACATTTTGTCCTGCATTAAGCTGACCCTTTCGATTTTGAGCTTCCCGAGGGTCCCACTCGGTAATCCGAGAAGGGCGCAGGGACGAAAAATCGGAAGGGGCAGCTTGATCTATAAACTCCAAAACTTTTGTCGCAACAAAATCCGCTTCGTCGTTTTCATCCAATGCTTCGTAAAAGCCAATTTTTTCGCCAATTGGGTTTTTAGTAAATAAATTTTTATTCGGCCTGTATTTATTTTTCTTTATTATTTCATTTGCCGCCTCCAATATATTTTGAGTAGACCTGTAATTTTCTTCAAGTAAGATTATTTTTGCATTCGGATAATCTTTTTCAAAACTCAAAATATTTTTCAAATTTGCTCCACGCCAAGAATAAATATTTTGGTCAGCATCCCCCACTACGCAAATATTCTTATTGTTTTCAGAAAGCAGGCGTGACATCAAATATTGCACTTCATTCGTGTCTTGATACTCGTCAATATGAATATATTCCCATTTTTCTTGATAAATTTTTCTAATTTGTTCGTTTTCTTTTAATAATTTGGTCGTTTTTAAAAGCAAGTCATCAAAGTCCAATGAATTTTCCTTGGCTTTTTTCTTTTCATACAAATTCCAAACTTGTGCCACTATCTTGTCCATATGGCCGTTTGCTTTTTCTTCATAACTTGCCAGATGGGTGAATTTTCCCTTTTCTCTGCTGATTATATTGCCTATTTTCTTTGGGTCATATTGTTTCGGATCCAACCCTATCTCTCTTAGTGCCTCCTTTATCATTGTCGTGGAGTCTGATTCGTCCAAAATAGTAAAATACCTGGTTAGCCCCAAAATCCTCGCGTTTTCCTTTATTATATAAACCCCCAAAGAATGAAAAGTGCTAATAAAAGGCGCAGTATCTTGCCCTTTTGCATATTTTTTGATTTCTGACATAACCCTTTCGCGCATTTCCTTAGCTGCTTTATTGGTAAAAGTGACAGCCAAAATCTTCTCTGGCGCCACTCCATTCTTTATCAGATTTAGTATTCTATGTGTTATTGTCTTAGTTTTCCCCGCTCCGGCTCCAGCAACGATAAGAAGCGGTCCATTTTTGTGAGTTGCCGCCTCTATTTGTTTACTATTAAGTCCCGATAGGTGGTCTTCCATAAATACTATACTAGCATACAACAAAAATAACCCATATTTTTAAGTCTTTTTTGTGTTTACTTTCTCTTTTTCTCCTTTATTATAAGACTTTCAGCCCATAAATGCTTAATTTTGGCTATTATTTTATGTAATATTTAAAATAGCTTGTCAATTAGTTTTCCACAGTGTGATTGACTTATGTTGCCTATTGAGATACCCTTTAGGGGTAGTTCTGGAGAGGGGTATGGAGTTAACTGACCGAATGATTAGAAATGACAGTAACCATCGTGAGAACCTTATCCGCTATATAGCGGGTGCAGTACAATTTAGGTCGTCCTGTGATTCTACCCTTATTTACTAAGCTTTAATTGGGGTTGGGAAGGAAATCTCGCGGTAATTAATTTGTTTTATAAAACCTCAATTTAAAATATATAACTCTATTTTGGTCTTTTCCCTGTTGTTTGGGATGTTTTTTACGTCTGTCAATTATGCAAACGCTCAAAACGATGCAGATAATGCTTTGGACGCTACTGGTACTTCTAGTTTTAAAGATAAAGATACAGATATTGATACAGATGTGAATGTTTATACTTCAGGTAATGCCCTTTCTCCCGCGACTAACCATGTCAGTATCCCGGGTGAAACTGAGACTGGAAATTCCTATTCTGACCAAATAAGTGTTTATGTGGTAAGAAAAGGCGATTCCATTTCTCAAATAGCTGAAATGTTCGATGTTTCTGTAAATACCATACTTTGGGCAAATGATATGAAAAAGGGGGACAAGCTTACGGAGAATGACATACTCTTTATTTTACCTATTTCCGGAGTTGAACATATTATTACTAAAGGGCAAACCTTAAACAGCATAGCTAAACTTTACAAAGTGGATGTTTCAGATATAGCCAGGTTCAACGGCATCACGGAAGACACCAAACTCGCTATTGGAGACAAAATAATAGTTCCAGGCGGTGAAATATATAACGAAAGTTCTTCTTCAAAGACCAATACGACTATTTACAGAACTCCAACTGTAAATGTGGCAGGATATTTCATAAATCCCGTTCCTGCTTATTCCAGAAGAAGCCAGGGACTTCACGGTCCGGGGAAAAGAGGCATAGACTTAGCCGCGCCGAAAGGAACTCCAACATTGGCATCTGCGGGTGGAACGGTTCTGCTTGCGCGTAATGGTTGGAATGGAGCATACGGCAATATGATTATCATAAATCACCCTAATGGAACGAAAACTCTTTATGCTCATTTATCTAAGATTAACACTCACACAGGCGCTCAAGTTTCTCAAGGCGAAAACATAGGATATGTCGGTTCAACAGGCCGTTCTACCGGACCACACCTACACTTTGAAGTTTTCAATGCTAAAAACCCAGGTGGCACAACGCCAATGTCTTGGGCGCCACGCTGAAAATAAATAATTAAAAAAACTCAGTTTAATCTGAGTTTTTTTATTCAAACAAAACTAGAACAAGCATAGCCATAATACCAATTATGGCTGCTAATATTTGCAAGATAGAATATCTTAATCCCTTAGTTTTTTGTAATTCAGGAATCAAATCAGCGACTGCGATGTAAATAAAACCACCAGCTGCAATAGGCAAAACCCATGTGGTGAAAGTTGTAGCGATGCTGCCAAAAATAAAAGCCACAATAAGTCCAAGAATTGCCATAAGAGCTGAAAGAAAATTTAACCACAAAGCTTTTTTCTTTTCATAACCGGAATTAATAAGTACTGCAAAATCCCCTATCTCTTGTGGAATTTCATGCAAAACTACAGCCAGCGTAGTAGCTATTCCTATTGGAATACTTACCAAAAAACTTACTCCAATAATTATTCCATCTATTAAATTATGGAATCCATCAGTAAAAATAATCAACTTTCCTACCGGATGAATATGAAAAATATCTTCTTCTTCGCCATGGTGGTGCCAGTGAAGAAACTTCTCTATTGTAAAGAAGATAAGGATACCAAATATTATCAGAAGACTTATGATGCTAGGACTGGAAGAATTCTCGAATGCTTCGGGTATTAAATGAATAAAAGCATCACCCAAAAGCGCGCCTACTGCCAAACTTATAAAAAGACTGATGTATTTTTTTAGGATTTCTTCCTTTAGAGAAAGCGAAAATACTCCAACCAAAGAAACAAAACTTACTATGATAACGCTGATGAATGCATAAATATATATTATTGTCATGTGCGGGATGGGAGAATCGAACTCCCAACCTCAGTTTGGAAAACTGACGTTTTACCATTAAACTAATCCCGCATAAGTAAATTTATACCCTAAAAAGGCATTAAAAACAATGCTTGTATTTATTTTATTTATCTGTTAAATAATTTAAAAATTATTTAACCACAACCGTTCCAAAGAAAGAAGGTTTCAAGTGGTCGTGATATTTCCAACTTCCAACTATATCAAACTTAAATGACCAAGAATCCCCTGGCTGCACTCCTTTACAGGCATCAAAAGTGCTGCCAAGGCAGCCGCCAGTTGTTGGATAAACTGCGTGTGTGGGATGCATAGCGGAAGCTGTCCACATTGACATTGAACTGTTGTTTTTAAAAGTAACAATATCGCCCACTTTTACATTTAAGGTGCTGGGTGAATAGCCTGTATCGCTGTAAACAACTACGTTTTCATCAACTAATACAGATTGGTCCGTAACAGGCAATGAAATCGGAGTTCCTGTGGTTGGCGCTTGCGCCTCCGGGTTTTGTAGAAGAAAATAACCGCCTAAAACAATAATAACTAAAATCAAAACAGTGACAAATGTTTTATTCATATTTTTAATTTAATTAACAACCCTAATAATATAATTTTTAGGATGACCCACCTAAATGTTCTAATAATTTTCCTCTTTTGGTGATTTGATCTTATCAATAAGATTTTTCGGCAAAGAATCTGCCATCAAAGCGATAGTTGCCGCCAAAATTCCCATATCTCTTACCGTTATATCAGTAATTCCGCTTACTATTAAAACAATAACCAAGTGAACTGCTCCTATCAATGCTGCCAGCCATACAAAAGAATCAAATAACAACAAAACCCCGATAGCAATATCTAAAATCGCTGTTCCTATCATTGCTTCCCCGATTGGCACAGGAAGCAACCCAGCTGCCCAAGGTTGTAGATATCCTCCCCAAGCCTCAGGTTGTTTGAAAATTAAAATACCAATCCATAAAAAAGTTATAGCAAGCCCGACTCTTAGTATGTGAAATGAAGTTTTACTCATATTTAAATTACCGCACTCGCTAATATTATAATTCCCATGAGCCAGATTGTAAATGCAGACATCAAACACCAAAAACACCAAGCTCGGATAACTCGCCATTGAAGATAAGTAAATATAAAAGACATAATTGAAGCGATACTTATAAGAATTTTAATCAAAAGACCCCAGAAATATATTGGCGCAACTTCAATCACTAAAAATGCGGCGATAATTGAAATTATTATATAAGCCAACAACCCTAAAATATCGTTGGGTATAATAAAAATTTTATTATATTTACTGGCTAACACAATTTCACACCCACTTCCAATCGGACAAACTGGTTTTTCGGAAACGATTCTTTTGCGAATAAGATAGACAGTTTCGCTTATTCCTATCGCTGAAAGTGTAAAAAGTAAGGCAAGTGAAGTCATTTTATTTATTTACAATAAATTCCACTATAACAAAAATAAGCCAAAAAATAAAAAGCATATAGCTTTCTTTTTTTGAAAGCGTTCGTCCGGAGCGCATGAAATGAAATAGAACGAATGAAGCAACTACCATAAATATACCGGTTACATAAATAATTTTTTGTGGAAAAGCAAAAGGATTTATCAATGCCAATATTCCTACGACGATAGTTGCGTCGGCAAGAACTGTGCCAAGTATGTCCCCTATTGCCAAAGAATCATCTTCTTTTTTGTAAACTGATTTTATGGAAAAGAATAGTTCAGGCATGGTTGTTCCAAGACCTACGACCAGCATTCCTATCAAGATGGGGCTTACCCCTATATCATAAGCCAAAGAAGTCGCAGATGTTACAGTAAAATTTGAACCAATTAATAATACTGCCATGCTAAAAATTAGCATTATAAAGTTTTGATAACGGTTTTCTCCATTTTTTAAGGAAACATTTCTCGTGACTTCATTCTTTAGAGCCAAATAGTAAAAAATTGTTCCGGCAATGATTAAAGCTAATCCTTCTAATCGTGAAAAATATCCATCAAACCCCAATACCAAAGGCAAAAGAAGCAAGAACGGATAAATATTATAATTTTTTAAAATTTTACTTTCGATTTTGAGTCCCCTTCCTGCAAGTAAGACAATAATCACAAAAACTAAAGTGAGGTCGGCAATATTTGAACCAAAAAGAACTCCTAAACCAAAAGAAGGAATTCCTTCAAGACTGGAGTTTATTGCAATAAATGTTTCAGGTAGAATAGAAATTATCGCGATAACAATAAAGCCAACAGTATATTTTGACAACTTAAAACTTTCCGCTAATTTGGCCGCGTATCTTGTTGCTAAGGTTGCTCCCTTTATAACCACAAAAAAGGAGACAAGAAATATAAATATATTGATTATCATAAAATTAAAAAATTTTGAATCAAACAGACAAACCTGTCGGGCTGCTGGGAATTGAACCCAGTCTAAACGCTCCCAAAGCGCTTGTACTACCGGTATACTACAGCCCGAAAACTATATAAATTATAAAAGATATTTTACCGACTTATAGTCTAAACGCTCTCAATATTAAGGCGCTTGTACTACCGGTATACTACAGCCCGAAAAACTATATAGATTATAAAGGACATTTTTTGCCGACTACAACCCGATTAAGTAAAAGTATCACAAAATTATATCTTCCACAACTTTTACCCTTGCTTTTTTGTTTTTTATATCCAAAAATACAACCAATAAATCAACTTGCCATTCTTTTTCTTCCTCTATTTTCTTTTCTAGAAGATAAGTTTGAACTGTGCGGGACATGCGTTTAAGTTTCCATGGATGCATATTATCTTCAGGGTTATAATGGTCTAATGTTTCTCGTGAGACACTATTTAATGTTTCACAAGAAACACTTTTAACTTCAATAAAGCTTATTTTATTGTCCTTTTCGGCTACAATATCTATTTCTCCCCATTTTTTAGTGTAATTGCGGTCTAATATTGAAAAACCGTGTTTCATGAGAAACTTAACAGCTATATTTTCACCAATTTCCCCTGTTTTTTGTGTTTCTGAAGTAAAAATCTTTGGCATTTTATTTGTTTTTATGGTTATTTTTAGTATGTTTCATAAGAAACATGTTTCACCCCGTTAGAAGCCCTATATTTACTTACTAATCTTGATGTTTCTCGTGAAACTTGACTATTTTAGCTTCTAACGGGGTTTCACGTGAAACAAATTACTTAATTTTATGTCTTTTATAAAAATATCCTTATTTTACAACGTATTTTTAATAAAATTGGCATAAAAGACAAGATTTTTATATGTCCTTTATGAACATTACTAACATAGTTATCCACATTCTTTTATAAAATCCTTATAAAATAAGTTATAAATAAAGGACAAATTATTTTTACCTTTTTTGTGCGGCTAGGGAGAATCGAACTCCCGTCTCATCCTTGGCAAGGACGTGTTCTACCACTAAACCATAACCGCAGAATATAAAGTGTATGAAAACAAAATTCATTATAATATTTTATCAAAAATTATGCAATAATTTTACTTCGGAATCCCATTGTTTTCCGAATTCTAGTATGATATACTTTAAAAATAATGAAGAAATGTTCAAGATGTAAAAAAGAAAAGTCAATTGAAGAGTTTAATTTTAAGAAAAAGTCTTTAAATATAAGGCATAATCAGTGTAAAAGTTGCACTAGACTGTTTGTAAAAAATCACTATAATAAGAATAAGGAATATTATTTAGAAAAAACGCACAAACGTAATGCTAGAATAAGACTCGAAACATTTGACTATATCAAGCATCATTTATTAGAGAATCCTTGTATAGATTGCGGGGAATCTGATATTACCGTTTTGGAGTTTGATCATAACGGCAAAGCTCCTAAGTTTAAAGCTGTTTCTTCTGTAATAAGACATGGTTATCCATTACAGAAAATAAAAGAAGAAATTGGTAAATGTGATGTTAGGTGTGCTAACTGTCATAGAAAAAAAACGGCAAAAGATTTTAAATGGCTTAAAAGTAAAAATGCCCCTGTAGCTTAAAGGATAGAGTACTGGTCTTCGGAACCAGCAATGGGGGTTCGATTCCCTCCAGGGGCACAATAAAATTCAATGAATACTGAAAAAAACTTAATACCTAAAATCCCTAAAGAAGTTTCTTATATAACGGACACGCTTGAAAAAGCAGGTTTTGAAGCATACTTGGTTGGTGGATGTGTTCGAGACCTTTTAATGGACAGAGAACCAAAGGATTGGGATGTAACAACAAACGCCAAACCAGAGCAAATAATTGGTTTATTTGAAAAAACTGTATATGAGAATGAATTTGGTACAGTCATTGTTTGTGTTCCATGTGAAACAAATAATATTGATGTTTCACACTTGTCCGCCAAAGCTTTGGCGTCGGCGGAAGAAACTTTTTTCCAAATAGAGGTTACTCCATATAGAATTGAGGCAAAATATAGTGATTTCAGGCACCCAGATGAGATAAAATTTAGCGATAATCTGGAAGATGACCTTAAAAGACGTGATTTTACGGTAAATGCCATGGCCTATAGAGATGGACAGCTAACGGACATGTTTGGGGGCTTAAAGGACATTAAAGATAAAATATTAAAAGCAGTAGGAAAACCAGATGACCGGTTTAAAGAAGATGCGCTTAGAATGCTTCGAGCTGTGCGTATAGCTTTACAACTTGGTTTTTCTGTGTCATATGAAAGCAGCCAAAGTATTTCAAAAAATGCAAATTTGATAAAAAAAATATCGCCGGAAAGAATTCGCGATGAGTTTACAAAAATAATTATGTCACTCAATCCGTCTATCGGAATTGTAATGCTTCAAAAATTTGGGTTGTTAAAAAATATAATTCCTGAATTGGAAGAGGGAATTGGATGCGAGCAATTAGGGGAACATATTTATGATGTTTGGGACCATTTGCTTCATGCATTACAACATTCGGCGGACAAAAATTGGCCTTTAGAGGTAAGACTAGCGGCACTTTTTCACGATATTGGAAAACCTAAAACACGAAGATTGGCATCGCCTGCTCTGACGAAAAATTCTGGCGCCTTCGCCCTCGGAGACAAAAGGACAGGGAACCCACGACGCATAGAATTTTTGTCAGAGCAGGCTCAAAAGCACATTCCCGCTACGCGCAAGAAATACACTTTTTACGGTCATGAAGTTGTTGGCGCGCGAATGGCTAAAAAAATAATGGAGCAATTAAAATTTTCAAGAAAAGAAATTGAATTAGTTGAAAAACTTGTTCAAAGTCATATGTTTTTTTCCGATACGGAATTAATTACTCTTTCGGCTGTGCGAAGAATTATCACTAAAGTCGGAATAGAAAATATTTGGTTGTTAATGAATGTCCGTGAGTGCGATAGAGTAGGAATGAAAAAAAAGGAAACGCCCTATCGTCTGCGTAAATATTTTGCAATGATAGAAGAAGCTCTTCATGACCCGATATCCGTCGGTCAGCTTAAAATTAATGGAGAATTTATGATAAAAGAACTTGGTATAACACCGAGTCCTCGGATGGGATGGATTTTGCATGCACTTCTTGAAGAAGTTCTAGATGACCCAAAGAAAAACTCAAAAGAGCATCTTTCGGAATTGGTTAAATCATTGAATCTTTTACCGGATGGCGCGCTAAAGGTCCTGGGGGATAGGGGAAAAGAAAAAAAAGAAGAATTGGAAGAAAAAGAAATAGAGAAATTACATTCTAAGCACGGAGTGAGATAGGGTAAGGGACCCAATCGCAAGGCCGGAGCCTGACGAGGCGAGGAGGGCTCGCGAGATTTTTCAGCAGAAAAATACTTGTGAGAGATAAAAAACAAAAATTTTGTTCTCTGTTTTTTTATGTAGTCTTGCTTATAGAAAAATTCTCAAATTCATTTCTGGGTTCGTGCAATGTTATTGAAAAATTCTCTACGGGAGAAAAAATGGGAAAGAAAAAGCGACCACGTCTTAATTTTTTTATTAAAAAAAGGAGATTTTTTTCTTCTCCCTCTGCTATTACCTTTATACTGCCGTCACTTTTAAAAAAAGTAATACCCTTGAGCCCGAGTCGGGTTGCTTGACGATTAATCCACAAAAGATAATCGTAACCTAAATTTTTACCAGATATTGTACTTTCTATACATTTCTGCATGAAAATTTTTAACAATTAACCTTAATATGCTTATAGTATATATGATTTTATAACAAATGTCAAGTTATTTTAAAGAATCACAAATGTAATATTAATAGACTTGACAAATAAATTAGAATATGCTAATATTAACATCGAATTGAAACCTAACGGTTTCGTTCTGTACATTTCAAACATTGCGAGGGAGTATAGGCGGGGGAGAAAATCTTCTCTGTCACAACTTCTTTGCGAATCATAATGGAGGTTTTATGGAAACCGCGACATTTGTAGTCGTCTTGGTGAGCTTGCTTGTTGTAGTTCGGCTCGTCTTTCGATCTTCCGAGAATGAAGTTCTTCTGAGGAACGCTATCAATGTACTCAAAAACATGTCTGATGTAACGGAAGCGGTCGTTGAAGGCAAACGACTCTCCACCATCCTTGTCGTCGAGGCCAAAAAAGACATCAGCATTTCGGCGGAAGAATTTGAACCGAAGAAAGAAGAGCTCAAGAAGAACATGCTTGAAGCGCTCGATAAGGGCGTAGAGATGTATCGAAACAAGAGGAGCGGGAGGATTGCTGATGCCGGTACGGTAGCATACGTTACGCTTGACCACTCCGGATTCGATCAGTTCGTAACTAGCAATGTTCGCTCAAAAGCAAAGGACGCGCTGGCACGGCTCATCGCCAATCAAGATGTCTCCGGAGCAAAGCGCTTTATTGCGATGCTTGCGCGGAATCTCTAGTAGTAAGTTCTTTTTTCAAGATAGTACAGGCCAGCAGAACCCTTCAGGGAACTGCTGGCCTTTTTTATTTTTAAATTAATAAACTTCTTGTTGATAACAGGTTTCACAATAGATTATTTCAGGTCTGTCGGTGG
>MFTY01000021.1:14104-17391 GCA_001785515.1 Candidatus Nomurabacteria bacterium RIFCSPHIGHO2_02_FULL_35_13
TTATGTCTGCATTCGAAATCCTTATGCGGTAGGGGAATATTCATTCTTTTATAAAAATCAAATTCAGATTTTGTTATTATGAAATTCTTTTTGCAGTCTTCGCATACTAAAATTTCTTTTAAAATATTTTCTGTTACTTCTTCTATTGTCTCCGGCATGCCTTTTTCCTTTATTGTTCCTTTGCCATAGGTTCCCGTTATTTGATTTTGCCAATTAAAACCTTTTTCTTTTGCTTCTTTTTCGGTCATCGGTACATATTCTTGCGCCAATGTTTCATTATAGCCGAAAGGAGAGAGTTCTGGGGGGATAAAATCTCCATAAACACCTTCTTTTTTCATATTTTCTATTATTTTTTCTTTTAGTTTTTCATATTCTTCTCTTGTATATTCTTTATTTAAAATACAATATTTTTTCTTTTTTAATCCAACACAGCCGAAACAACTGTCGGAGTTATTTACACTATCGCAATATTCTACATCACTGCAATATATGGCATAAACCGAATGTTTTGCGTTGTACGTTTTTAATATTCCCATCATATCCAAATTAAGCTCTGGATTATAATATGTGTTATTCAGGTCGTAAGAATCAATCGGACTTTCAGCATCATAAATATATTTACAGTTTTTGGAGTGTTCTGAATCAAAACCATAATACGTATCGTGGCAATTAAACATATAATCACCAATTGCATTATGGCATTTGGTTTGAAATGCGTATTTTACCAAAGTCTCTTTCTTTAATTTTTCAAATTCCATTTTTGCCTCTTCAAGTTTTTTATGTGAAGATAAAATTTCTTTTTTCTTTTTTAAATATTCTTCCTTCGGGTATTTTTTATTCAATATTGCATTTGATAAATGGCGGCCGTTGGTGCAGAAAATGCAATTATTGGAGTCACGCATATCAAAACAGAACATTAAATCTGTGCTGGACTGGCATCTCTCGCAAAACATTGAATTATATAACCCTCTGCAGTCTATGCATTCATAACAAAGTTCTGAATCTGCAACAAAATCACTATCCACAACAAAACGATTCCTATATAAAAGTCTGCCATACATACAATCTTCATTTTTTTGCGCTGCAAAAGTCAGATAACAGTTTTTACTATCTTCAATGTTGTTTCCATAGTCGCTGTTTATCGAATTTATGTTAAGCAAAGAAATTCTGGGAACCTTGTTCTTAAGTTCTTTGAATTGTTCAAAGAAAGAACGATTAGGGTCGTAATTTTGTCCATAATCAAGAGCTTCCCAGTCATCTCCCCACCAGATGTGTTGGTCATATACAGGGAAGGGGGTATTTTCTCCATAAAGTGAAATTATTTGTTTTCCGCTTTTACTGCAAGTTCTTTTATATAAAGTTCTTTCATTGCGAAAACAAAGTCTGCGCGCTACTCGGCATTCCGGACAATAATTTGGCGCACGAGCTCTCATTTTTTCATAAAAATTTAAATCTTCTTCCATTATTTCAAAACTTTTGTCGCACGTTTTGCAAACCTTCTGCATATATAAATAATATCACTATTTAAAAGATATGCTAGAATGAAAATATGAAGATTGGAATCTTTGATTCAGGATTAGGAGGACTGATTATCGCTAAAGCGATACGAAAAGCAATGCCACAATATGATTATGTATATTTAGGAGACACTAAAAGAGTGCCTTATGGCAATCGTTCTCATAACACTGTGTTTGAATTTACCAAAGAAGCAATGGATTATTTATTTAAAAAAGAAAATTGCGCGATTATTATCATTGCCTGCAATACATCTTCAGCAAGAGCGCTAAAAAAAATACAACAAGAATATTTAATTGATTACAATAATACACGCAGATTAATGGGAGAGTCTGAAAGAAAAATATTAGGAGTTTTGATTCCCACAGCGGAAGAATGCGCCAAATATGAAAGGGTGGGAATATTAGGAACCTTGGGCACGATAACCTCAAATACTTTTCCAAAAGAAATAAAAAAAATTAGCGGAAAAACAAAAGTTTTTCAAAATCCGGCTCCAATGTTAGTGCCTTTGATTGAAGAAGGAGAAAAAGTTTTGGCAAAACAATTTATTTTGAAATATTTGAAACCATTTTTAACTAAAAAACTAAACGCAGTTGCGCTCGGTTGCACACATTATCCATTTTACAAGAGTGAAATCAGAAAAATCCTTGCTTACCCGCCGAAGCCTTGGCGAAGGTGGGGCTCTAAATTGAAATTAATTTCTCAAGATGAAATTATTCCTAAAAAACTGAAAGATTACTTTGCCCGACATCCGGAAATTGAAAAAAAACTTTCCAAAAATAGAACCTCGAACCAGAGCAATGCTCGGTACGGGGCAAGAGCAAAAATCTTAGTGACAGATATAACCCCCAATATAGTAAAGTTGTCTAAAAAATGGTTTGGAAAAAACACAAAACCAGAACTAATAAATCTCTAGCCAAATTGGACAATGGTCGGAGCCGTAATAATCAGACTTTATGCCTGTTTTTTTTATTTTCGGAACGATTTCAGAACTAGGGAAAAAATAATCAATTCTCCAGCCAACATTACGGTCGCGACAGCGCATTTTTTGGTCCCAGTAAGTATAAGCGCCAGTTTTATTCGGATAGAATTTTCTGAATATATCCACAAAATTGTTTTTTATTACTTTGTCTATCCAAACTCTTTCAATGGGCAAAAACCCCGTATTTTCTTCATTTTCCTTCGGATGCGCGAGGTCAATTGCTTTATGGGCGGTGTTTACATCTCCGCAGAAAATAACATGCTCCCCGTTTTTTCTAAGTTTCAAAACCAATTTTAAGAAACTTTTATAAAATTCCAGCTTATATTTTAATCTAAGCAATTCTCTTCCGGCATTTGGAAAATAAACATTTATTAAAGTGAAATTTTTATATTTTACGCCGACCAATCTGCCTTCATCATCGAATTTTTTTATACCCATACCATAAAAAACCTCTTTTGGTTTCTTTTTTGTGTAAATAGCCACACCACTGTATCCTTTTTTAATTTTGGAATAAGAAAAATAAGAATAATATCCCGGAACATTGCGTGTTTCTTCCGTAAGTTGCTCCGGTTCAGCTTTTGTTTCCTGTAAACATAAAATATCCGGTTTCTCTTCCTTGAATAAAGGCATAAAAAACCCTTGTTTTACGGTTGCTCTTAATCCATTTGTGTTCCACGAAATAATTTTCATACATTATTATGATAACATAAACCCGTGAAACTAATATTTTTTCACCACGAAAATTTTCTACTGAAAATTTTCTCTATCCGTCGCCGTCGCTCCTACTAAG
>MFTY01000022.1:0-788 GCA_001785515.1 Candidatus Nomurabacteria bacterium RIFCSPHIGHO2_02_FULL_35_13
GTAGAAAATGTAAAAGGAAAAATTGTCTTTGATAATGTTACATATATTTATAAAAACAACAAGCATAAAATATTAGATAATTTTTCTCTAACAATACCAGCCGGGCAGAAGATAGCTGTTGTCGGTTCTTCTGGAGCAGGGAAGACGACCTTTGTTCGTCTTCTTATGAGATTATTTAATATAACTTCAGGCAAAATTACGATTGATGGAATTAATATTAACAAAATTTCTCAGCAAAATCTTCGTGAACAAATATCTTTTGTTCCGCAGGATACTGCTCTTTTTCACCGCACCCTAATAGAGAACATTCGCTACGGAAAGCGTGATGCTACTGAAGAAGAAGTATTAAGAGCTGCTAGTCTGGCGCATTGCGATGAATTTATTGATGCATTGCCAAAAAGATATGAAACCTATGTGGGGGAGCGTGGAATAAAGCTTTCCGGCGGTGAACGTCAGCGTGTGGCAATTGCTCGCGCAATCCTAAAAAATTCTCCCATTCTTATTTTAGATGAAGCTACTTCTTCACTTGATTCTCGTTCCGAGTCTTTAATTCAAGATGCGTTGCATAAGCTAATAGAAGGCAAAACTACCATTGTTATTGCTCACCGTCTTTCAACGATAAGACAAATGGACCGTATTATAGTAATTGAAAATGGAAAAATTATTGAAGACGGAACTCATGAAAAGCTTATCAGCAAAAAAAATGGTCTTTATAAAAAACTATGGGACTTGCAAGCGGGGGGATTTAAGAACGTAATATAAAAAATCAGAAAACAATGTTTTTTAAA
>MFTY01000022.1:839-948 GCA_001785515.1 Candidatus Nomurabacteria bacterium RIFCSPHIGHO2_02_FULL_35_13
CTCCGAGGGCGAAGGCTCAGAAATCTTTTGAAATTTTCTATTTTTATTTTTTAACACTCTTCAAAAAAGCTAATTTTGTTTCTTCATCTAGTTTGTCAGTGACGATAAT
>MFTY01000022.1:995-3874 GCA_001785515.1 Candidatus Nomurabacteria bacterium RIFCSPHIGHO2_02_FULL_35_13
GATGTTCGTAAGGATACGGAGAAATCCAAACAGTATTTTTTATGCAAGTAAAGTTTGCTTTTTTAAGAAGGTAACGCAATGCTTCACGCTCACTTTTTCTTTCTTCGGGTATATCTAAAATTATAATTCTCCACAACCCATCCCAAACATTGGATACAAGAACGCCACTTCCTTCAAGTTTAATACAATTTAATTTATTTCTGCCTTTTTTTGTCAGTTTTAAATAACTTTTATTATCAGACTGAAGCATCTCAATACATCCTGATTCAACCAGATTCTTTATGGAACGCGTTAGGGCATAACCCATTTGGGGGTCTTTTACATTCTTAATTAAGTCTATAGGAATAGCTGGCTTTTCGGCCAAAATCTTAAGTATTTTATTGGAAAAACTTTGTTTTTTCATGGTTTTCTTGACCTGGTAGTGAGACTTTGCGATGCATCTTTTAGATGCATGCTTTGCATATCGCAAAGCTCTACTACCGGGTTGACATACCCATATATTATAATATATACTGTCTTTTGACAAGTATTTAGCGGTCGCAAAAAACTTGCTAAAAATATTTGTTTCGTATATAATGGTTATATAAATAAAAATTATTAGTTTAATAAATAAAAAATATATGTCAAAAATAATAGGTATAGATTTAGGTACAACAAATTCAGCTGTTGCAATTATTGAAGGAGGTGCGCCAAAAATTATTGAAAATGTGGAAGGCAATCGCACCACGCCTTCTGTCGTTGCAATTACAAAAAATGGCGACCGTATTGTCGGACTTTTAGCTAAAAGACAGGCAGTTACCAATCCGGAAAATACAATTTCTGAAATAAAACGCTATATGGGTCACAGATACGACGACCCGGGAGTTCAGAAAGATAAAACTTCCGCTCCTTTTAAAATTGAGGCAGGGGAAAATAGCGGAGTAAAAGTAAAAATGTCAGAAAAGTTTTATCGTCCGGAAGAAATTTCTGCGATAATTTTACAAAAAATAAAAGCTGACGTTGAAGCTAAGTTGGGAGAAAAAATAACTGAAGCAGTTATTACGGTTCCGGCATATTTTAACGATGCGCAAAGAAAAGCGACAAAAGACGCGGGACAAATTGCCGGTTTTGATGTAAAACGTATTATTAACGAACCGACTGCTGCTGCCCTTGCTTATGGATTTAATAAAAAGAAAAATGAAAAAATAGTTGTCTATGACTTTGGTGGAGGAACTTTTGATGTATCGGTGCTTGAAATAGGAGATGATGTTATTGAAGTTAAATCTACAGATGGTGACTCTCATATGGGAGGAGGAGATATTGACCGAAAAGTTATTGCTTGGATTGCCGAGGAGTATAAAAAAGAATCAGGTATTGATGTTAGAAAAGACCCGCTTGCTCACCAAAGATTAAAAGAAGCGGCAGAAAAAGCAAAACATGAACTTTCTACCACAATGGAAGCAGAAATAAATATTCCGTTTATTACTTCTGATTCTGGTGGACCAAAGCACTTGCTAATGAAAATGTCTCGCGCAACCCTGGAGTCTTTGGCTAAAGAATATGTAGACAGGTCAATCACAATAACAAAAAGAGCGCTTGAAGCGTCACCATTCAAAATGAATGAAATAAATGAAATTGTAATGGTCGGCGGACAAACTAGAATGCCGATGATGGTGGAAGCGGTAAAAAATCTTTTTGGCAAGACCCCGAATATGTCTATCAATCCCGATGAAGTCGTTGCGCTGGGCGCTGCTGTGCAAGCAGGCGTGCTTGCGGGAGATGTGCGTGATGTGTTGCTGTTAGATGTAATACCACTATCATTAGGTATTGAAACGTTGGGAGGAGTTGCTACGAAGTTAATTGATAAGAATACGACCATTCCGGCTTCTAAATCTCAAGTATTTTCAACTGCGGCGGACAATCAAACTTCCGTAGAGATTCATATAGTGCAAGGAGAACGTCCAATGGCATCCGATAATAAATCGTTGGGAAGATTTATTTTAGACGGAATTCCACCGGCGCCTCGAGGCATACCTCAAGTGGAAGTCACTTTTGATATTGACGTGAATGGAATATTGAATGTGAAAGCTATGGATAAAGCTTCTCAAAAAGCTCAATCAATTAAAATAGAGGCAAGTTCCGGATTAAAAGAAGAAGATATAAAAAAGATGCAACAGGATGCCGAAGTTCATGCCGAAGAAGATAAAAAGAAAAGAGAAACTGTTGATATAAAAAATACGGCTGAAATGATTATTTATACAGCCGAAAAAGCATTGAAAGATAATGATGCAAAAATTCCGGCTGATATTAAGGATAGTGTTAATGCAAAAATAACCGCATTAAAGGGGGTAAAAGATGGAACAGATTCCAGCGCAATTAAAAAAGCTACGGAAGAACTTTCCAATGAAATGTCTAAAATCGGCGAGGCCATGAGTAAGGCCGGCGCAAATCCTAATCCAGAAGCTAATAAAACCCCCGAAGAACAAAATCCTGAAGTTCACGATGCTGAATTTAAGGAAGGTGAAAAACCCGAAGGGGAAGCACCTAAGCAATAAAACTTCCCACATGTCCAACATGTGGGAAAACAAAAAGCCCTTTTTGAAGGGCTTTTTGTTTTGTATATTTTTAGTATAATAGCATTATGCAATCTGAAACCAGAATCTGTCAAAATTGCAAAAAAGACTTCATAATTGAGTTGGATGATTTTGGATTTTACGAGAAAATAAAAGTTCCTCCTCCGACTTTTTGCCCGGAATGCAGATTTCAACGTCGGTTAATGTTCCGGAATGAATATCATCTTTATAAAAGAAAATGTGAGCTATGTAAAAAAACGACTCTTTCAACATTTTCTCCGGACAAGCAATACATAGTATATTGTCCTGATTGCTGGTGGTCAGATC
>MFTY01000022.1:3926-4437 GCA_001785515.1 Candidatus Nomurabacteria bacterium RIFCSPHIGHO2_02_FULL_35_13
TATTAATAGTGATTATGTAAACGAAACAGGATATGCTAAAAATTGCTATTTAATTTTTGATGCGGATTATTGCGAGAATGTTCTTTATTCTACCAAACTATCGAATATAAAAGACTCTATGGATGTTCATAGGGGAGGAGAATCAGAATTGTGTTATGAAAGCATAAATTGTTATAAATCTTCGCGTATTTTTTTCTCTGAAGATATAAATAACTGTGTTAATATTTTCTTTTCTAAAAATTTGGTAGGATGTATAGATTGTTTTGGATGCGTGAATTTGCGTAATAAAAATCATTATATCTGGAACGAACCATATTCTAAAGAAGAATATGACAAGAAAACACAATTATTTAAAAAAGAAATTATGACTCGCGAAGGAATTCAAAATCTTCTTTTTAAAGCAGAAAAATTTTGGCTCAGGGAACCGCAAAAATACATGCATGGTTTTCAAAATGTGAACGTATCCGGTGATTACTTGCACGAGTCAAAAAATGCCAAGAATTCATTTCAA
>MFTY01000022.1:4445-5353 GCA_001785515.1 Candidatus Nomurabacteria bacterium RIFCSPHIGHO2_02_FULL_35_13
ATTGGAAGATTCAAGATTTTGTCAGTTTCTAAAAGATGGAGGAGTAAAAAATGCTTATGACTACACTATCTGGGGTAGAAACGTAGAATTAATTTATGAATGCATGAATGTGGGTGACGGTGTTCATAACACTAAATTTTGCAACATATGCGCTCTCGGAAATACAATAAATACAGAATATTGTATTTGGTGTTTGGATGTGATGAATCTGTTCGGATGTTCTGGCTTACGTAAGAAAAAATATTGTATTTTAAATAAACAATATACACCTGAGGAATTTAACTCTTTGCGAACGAGGATTATTGAAGATATGCAGAAAAATCCGTATACAGACAAAAAAAGCAGAGTCTGGAAGTACGGTGAATTTTTCCCTTACGATATTTCTTTCTATGGATATAATGAAACAGATGCGTACACATATTTCCCAGTTGAAAAGAAAGAAGCAGATAATGCTGGTTGGAAATGGCATAAAGATGTCCCTATAAAATATGCAATTTCTATGACAAGTGATAAATTACCTGTCACTATTAATCAAGTTTCTGATGATTTTCTGAAAGAAATCATTGAATGCGTATTGTGTCACAAGGCATACCGTTTTACGAATGCGGAGCTGGTATTCCTCCGTCAATTTGAATTACCACTTCCCGATAAATGTTTTGAATGTCGGTATAAGCGTCGTCTGGCACGTCTGAATCCTTGTAATCTATGGCATCGTCAATGTCAATGCTTTGGTGAAAAATCCGAGAACTCTGTGTATATGAATACCGCAAAACACATTCATAATAACGAACATTGCCTTAACGAATTTGAAACTTCATACGCTCCAGATAGGCCCGAAATAGTTTATTGTGAAAGTTGTTATAATAAAGAGGTATACTGACTACTTTACTTAACTAAAGTGGATTGAA
>MFTY01000023.1:0-7148 GCA_001785515.1 Candidatus Nomurabacteria bacterium RIFCSPHIGHO2_02_FULL_35_13
ACTTCTCCTTTTTTAAATGAGGAAATATTTTTTGCGCTACGTAAAATACGGACTTTACCAACACCAATTTTTGAACCAACAGCAATACCGTTTACCAGCACTTTGCCTGTTTTTTGCAACTTGTATTCTTTCAACACATTTTTATCTTCTCCCGAATGAACTGTTTCGGGGCGCGCTTGCACTATAAAAAGTTCGCCAGTCTTTCCATCTTTCGCCCATTCAATATCCATCGGTTGATAATGGTTGTGCTTTTTTGAAAAATATTTTTCTATTTGCAAACACCACTTTGCAAGTTTTATAGCTTCTTCATTAGTAATACAGAATTTTTGTTGGTCCAGCAATAAAACCTTCTCTTGCTTAGTGCCATCTTTGGCATAAATAAGTTTTATATTTTTCTTTCCGATATTTTTGCCGATAATTGGATTTTTACTTCCATTTTCCAGCGTCGGTTTGAAAATTATAAATTCGTCAGGAATAACTTTTCCCTGCACAATAAATTCACCAAGGCCATATATGCCATTTAATAAAATAACTTTATCAAAACCTGTCTCCGTATCTATGGTAAATGCCACTCCCGAGGAAGAAAGGTCGGAACGCACCATTCTTTGAACACCGACTGAAAGAGCAGCGTCAAAATGTGAAAAACCTTTGTCTGTCCGGTATGAAATAGCTCGGTCGGTAAAGAGTGAAGCTATGCATTTTTTTGTTGAAATAAGAACTTCCTCAATACCATGCACATTAAGATAAGTTTCCTGTTGCCCGGCAAAAGAAGCGCCCGGTAAATCTTCAGCTGTGGCTGAAGAACGAACCGCCACGGCGCTGTTTTTTCCATATTTTTTTCCTAACTCCGCATATGCTTTTGTAATTGCATCCTGGAGGTCTTGTGGCAAAATAGATTTCAAAATTTCTTCGCGAACTTTTTTTCCGCGAACTTGAAGATTTTTTATGTTGCGTGTATCAAGGTCAGAAAGAATTTTCTTTATTTTTTCATCCAAACCTGTTTTTTTAAAAAAATGACGATAAGCGTCAGCTGTTAAAGCAAATCCGTCCGGTATATTTACACCAAATGGTACAAGATTGGAATACATCTCCCCTAGTGCGGCATTCTTGCCACCAACTGACGGAACATCAGCAATACTCACTTCGCTATACCATTTTACAAAATTTTTTGTTTCTTCTATCATAAATTAATTTTTTACATTAACTCAGATAGGGCTTCGAGCCCTATCTAGTACTTTTACTCTGAATTTGTATTAACCTCTTATATTTTAGCATTCTTTCAGCTTTTTGTGGAGAACCCACCTTAAGCCCAAAACATCCAAAAGCATAAGCAAGGTCGGCAATAAAATCATCATCCGTCTCTCCGCTTCTATGACTCACAATTAGTTCAATATCATTTTCCCTTGCCAACCTCATGGTTTCAAGTGTTTCAGAAAGCGTGCCAATTTGGTTTGGTTTTATAATCATTGCATTTATACTCTCTTTTTCTATCGCCTTTTTTAAAAGCAAGACATTTGTAACAGTCAAATCATCTCCAACTACAAAAAGTCCTTTATTATCTTCTCTTAACTTTCTAAAACTATCAAAACCTTCTTCATTAAACGGGTCTTCAATTGAAAATAAATTAAATTCAGTAATCAAAGAATTATAAATACTTATCAATTCTTCTTTTGAAATATTCTTGTCATCAACTTTATACAAACCATCTTTATAAAAAGAAGAGGCAGCGACATCAAGGGAAATTTTTATTTTTCCCTCTAAGTTATTTTCCTTAATCGCTTTCTTTAAAAATTCTATCGGTTTTCTTATATCTGTTATTTTGGGCGCATAACCACCTTCATCCCCCAACACTAAAGAATCTTGTCCTAATTCTTTAGTGATAATTTCTTTAAGAGAATTTTGTATTTTAATCCCAATATCTACTGCTTCTACCACATTTTCTGTATCTGGAACAATATGATATTCTTGAAAAGCAATATTATTTTTCGTATGTTTTCCGCCTTCCACTAAATTCATAAAAAGATAAGGAGTTTTTCTGGATGATCTTATCTCTGCTTGTGCCTGCCCTGAATCTAATTGAAGGGTCCGCAAATATTCAAAAGTTTCCAGTCCAGAAACTTTTGCCGCCACCTTAGCGCAGGCAATGCTTACGCCAATAATTGCATTTCCACCCAAATTATCTTTATTAGAAGTTCCATCCAATTCAATTAAAACTCTGTCTATTTGCTTTTGATTTAAAACATCCTGATTAACTAACGCCGGAGCAATTACATTTTCTACATTCCAAATAGCTTTCTTCATGCCACCCTTGCCATCGGAACCTGCCCCGTACCGAGCTTGCTCTGGTATGGGGTCCCTTAATTCATGCGCTTCATGAGCGCCCGTGCTTGCCCCTGACGGAACAGAAAAATTTCCTGAATAATTATCACACCAAACCGTCACTTTTATTGTTGGATTTTCTCTTGAATCCTTAATTTCTTCGGCTATTATTTTAGTAATTTTATTTTCCATAATTTGTCATCCTTACAAACTCCAGTTTGTAAGGGTATTATTTTTTTGTTAAAAGAATCATAAGGTCAGAAACATTTGAACCAGTGGGACCTGTCATAATTATATCACCGGTTTTTTGAAAAAATGTATAGGAGTCAAAACGATTTAAGTAATCATCAATATTCAAATTTAATTTTTCTGATTTTTCTATGGTATTCTTGTCTACAATCGCTCCTGATACATCGCTATCATCCATACCATCAGAAGCAAATGATATAAAAACAGAGTTTTCATCTATAAGCTCTTTTTTAATCGCAGAAAGCCCCATATGGAGATTTCTCCCCCCTTTTCCTGCGTCTTTTTTGATTATAATACTGGGCTCGCCGGCGGCCAAAACAACTTCCTCGAGGTCGAACCTCAAAGAATTCTCAGAGGTCCGACCTCTAAAAATTTTTTCAAGCGCTTTATTTACTTCGTCATACAAATCAGTTGAGACAATATTCACCTTTAAGTTGAGTTCTTGCGCCTTTTGCGTCATCGCTTCAATAGCGGTCTTGTTTGAAACAAGAATAAAATTATAAACATTATCAAAATATTTGTCTTTTTTTGGCGTCTCAATTAAATTAAAATCTCCCAAATTATTTTCTCTACTTATTTTTTCTGCATCTTTTATTGTCGTTTTATCTCTATAGGTCGGACCGGAAGCCACATTCTCAAAGTTATCTCCGGGAATATCTGAAAAAATAAGTCCGACAACAGTTGCAGGATAGGCAATTTTTGCCAATCCTCCGCCCTTCAAAAGAGATAGGTGTTTTCTGACTGTATTTATCTCAGTTATTGTTTTTCCGGATTTTAGAAAGCTATCGTAAAGTTTCGCGCCTGCCTTGCATTCGTCCTCTCCATAACAAAGCAATGCGGAGCCCCCTCCGGAAATCAAGGCAATAATTAGGTCGTTTTCGTCAGAGTTGTCCAATATTTCATATATTTTCTTTCCAGCTTCCGCATTTGCTTCAGACGGTCTTGGATGAGTGCCGGAAAAAGTTTCAATATACTTACTATCAACTTTATTAAGGCCGATTACAGCTCCTTCGTTAATTCTAGGTCCTAAAATTTCTTCCAAGATTAAAGCTGCACCACAGGAAGATTTACCAAAACCAACAATTTTTATTTTTTTATATTTCGCGAGATTAAACGGCTTCCCTTTTATAAACAAAATATTTCCTACAACCGATACGGAAGATTCAACAATTTTCTTCGTACTGATAGCGCTAAGTCCGGCTTCCATTATTTCCAGCGCCATTTTACGATTCGGAGTTGTCGCCAAATCATTAAAATTTTTTATCCAATTTCTCATATTTATTAATTTACGATATTTTCCGGCCTACCTGCAATAAAATTTTTTATGTTTTCAGTGGTTGTCTTCATTATTGAAGCGACTGCTTCGTGTGTGTAGAAAGCCATATGAGGAGAAGCCATTACATTCGGCATTTTTATAAGCCTGTTATTTAAAGCAGTAAAGTCTTTTCCATTTTCTAACACATCTAGTCCGGCACCGGCAATTATTTTTTGGTCAAGTCCCTGAATAAGAGCTTCAGTGTCAACAAGCTCTCCACGAGCCGTATTTATTAAATAAACTCCTTTTTTCATCATAATAATATTTTCTTTATTTATCATATGATAATTTTCTTTGGTGTATGGGGTATGCAGGGTTAAAATATCCGCTTGGGCAATAACTTCAGAAAAATTTTTATATGTAAAATTATTTTCTTTGGCAAAGTTCAAGTCAGGATATAAATCATAAGCCAAAACATTCATTTCGAAACCTTTCGCTATCTTTGCAACATTTTTCCCGATTTTCCCCGTACCAATAATACCGAGAGTTTTACCTTCTAAATTAAATCCCTCCATCCAAGGCAAATAATTATAATCAAGTGTTTCCTTAAAATAAACATTTGCATCGGAAATTTTTCTGGAAAGATTTAAAATAAGTCCGAAAGCAAATTCGGCTACGGTGTGAGAACCATAAGCGGGAACATTGGAAACTTTAATGCCTTTAGTGGAAGCATACTCGCAATCAATATGACTAAATCCGGTAGATTGCGTAGCTATGAACTTTAAATTGGGAATTTTATCAATAATATTTTTATTTAAATGAGAATCTACGAAAACCGATATAATATCTGCATCTTTGGCAAGATTAACATTGTTTTCGGTTAATTTTTCTTCATAAAAAGAAACATTTTCATTGCCAAAAAATTTCAAAAAAATATCTTGCCTTGCTTTCGGCACTTCAAAAAATACTGTTTTCATATAATAATTATAACATAATATCTATTTAAGCCAACTCTTTATAATAGACCAAAAAAGTCCGGAATCAGGCTCTTTTTGCGTTTCTGTTTGTTTTTTGTCATCTGTAATTAAAATCATATTTTCTCCTTCTTTTGCCAGACCAAATTTATCCCTGATATTTTCTTCTATTCCCTCTTCCGTTTTAAGTTTAACAATATCTGAATTCAACTTCTCTTTCGATTTTTCTAATTCTGTAATTTTATCTTCTATTATTTTTTTATTTCTGATAGTTTCTTCCGTTTTTCCCATAAAACTGAACATACTGAAAGAAAAAGAAAGTATTATGATGCCTAAAAATATCAAAAAAATATTTGATTGCATTATGCGCCTCAATCTTCCGCTTTTTTGAAAATTTCCCATAATATGATAGTATTATCGCATGTTTTTCAATAAAAAACACCAAAAGAAAATTCAGGTGATTTGGGCGGTAGTTTGTGTATTGATTATAGTCAGTATGATATTGCTTTACTCACCTATATTTCAATTAAAATAAAGATAGGCTTTTCTTAAAAAAATTTTTGAGCCTTCGCCCTCGGAGTCATAAGGACAGGGAACCCACGACTCTTAAAATTCTTTCAAGAAAAGCCTAAGCTACTGATTATTTCCTGAGCGCATCATTTTTAAGAACACGTCTTGTGGAATATTTACTCTTCCGCGCTCTTTCATTTTCTTTTTGCCTTTTTTCTGTTTTTCCCGAAGTTTCATTTTGCGGGTGATATCGCCTCCATACATGTGTTGAGTAACATCTTTTTTCATGCCGGAAAGAGTGCGAGAAGAAATAATGCGTCCCAACGCCTTTCCTTGAATTTTTAAAGTAAACATTTGTCGGGGTAATATATCTTCCAATTTAAGAACCGCTTTTTCGGCCTCTTCTTCCGCCCTCTTCTTGGCAATAACTCTGGAAAAAGCCGGTATAACTTCATCAGCCACTACAATATCAAGTCTGGTTACATTGGCCTCGCGCATATCGTCTATCTCATAAGATATTGACCCATAGCCGGATGAAACACTTTTTAATTCATCAAAAAAATTACGCATAAGCTCGCGAAGTGGCATTTTGACGGATATGGACGAACGATTGTTTCCAAAATTATCCGTTTCGCCTATTTCCGCTTCATGGTCAAAAAGAAGTTGCAGAATATTGCCTAAATATTTTATCGGGGTAATTATTTTTAGTTTTACCCACGGTTCAAGCACTGTTTGAATATTTCCATCATCCGGAAAAAAATACGGGGAATAAATTTTTTCTTTTTTTCCATTTTTGGTTAATACTTCGTAAGTAATAGAAGGCGTGGTTATAACCAACTTTAAATTGAATTCTCGCCTCAGTCTTTCTGTAATAATTTCCAAATGCAACATTCCTAAAAAACCGCAACGAAAACCGCGGCCAAGAGACCCAGAAGATTCTTCTTCATAAGAAAAAGAGGAATCAGAAAGTTTCAGCTTGCCTAATGCCAGTTTGAGTTCTAAAAAATCATCTGCATCTTCCGGAAAAACAGAAGCCCAAACAACCGGCATAGGTTGCATATACCCGGAAAGCGCGGGTAGTGGATTTTTTTCTTTTGTAATAGTGTCTCCAACAGAAGCGATACCAGGTCTTTTTATGCCTGTGACAATATAACCCGTATCCCCCGCTGAAAGAAAATCACGTGGAGTTTCTTCCGGCGAAAAAGTGCCAACTTCAAGAGAAATAAATTTTTCACCCGATATTGAGAAAATTAAGTTTTCGCCTTTTTTAACTTTTCCATCCAATAATCTAATAAAGACTATAACTCCTTTATGATTGGAATATTTAAAATCAAAAACAAGCGCGCGTAAAATATTATCATCTTGTAAATAATTTTCTTTAGGTGGTGGAATGCGTTTTATAATTTCATTTAAAAGATTTTTTACCCCTTCGCCTGTGCGACCAGAAACCAAAAGTATCTCATTAGAATCACAATTTAAAAGGTCTATGACTTCCTTTTTTACTTCTTCTATCCGAGCCAGAGGAGAATCAATTTTTGAGAGCACAGGAATGATTTTAAGGCCTCCTTCACGCGCCATATTAAGCGTAGTAAGTGTTTGCGCTTGTACGCCCTGTGTTGCATCAACTAGCAAAATAGAGCCTTCTACGGCCTTTAAAGCGCGAGAAACTTCATAAGAAAAATCTATATGGCCAGGAGTATCTATTAGATTTAAGACATACTTTCCACCTTCTGAAGCATATTCCATTCTAACAGGCTGCATTTTAATAGTAATCCCGCGTTCACGTTCAAGGTCCATGGAATCAAGGACTTGGTCTCGCATTTTACGCTCAGGAATAGTGT
>MFTY01000023.1:7208-21725 GCA_001785515.1 Candidatus Nomurabacteria bacterium RIFCSPHIGHO2_02_FULL_35_13
GTTAAACATCAAACTATAATTATAGTTCTTCTTGAGGAGAAATGAGAACTTTTGTGCGCCAGAATTTAGTTTTAAAGGTTTCCATAAGGTCTTTCAATTCTTCATTTTTCAAAAGGAGCAATACTAAAATACCGGAGCAGATACCTATAATTCCGGAAATAAATCCTTGTAAAAATATCCCCCAGAAAGTGGTAGTGCCAAAGATTGGTGAAAAAATACTTAAACCTATATAAGATACAACTCCAATAAAAAATGAAGCGCCTAAACTTTGAAAAAAAGTTTTGGTAATAAAAGATTCGTGCTTCATAAAATCTTTTCTGACAAAATACCAATGTAAAATAAAATTTAAGATAGTTCCAACGGAGTATGCTAATGGAAGCATTAACACTTCTGTGCCGGGAATGTCCGTAACTTTCAGTAAAGATTCTATAAAATAACGGAAAATTGGCGTGTTTTGAAAAATATGAAGGAATACATAAGACAAAATTATAATTAAAACAGAGCAAAATAAATTAACTGTTAATGGACGCTTGGTATTGCCTGTCGCATAATAAGCGCGAGACAAAAGAGCGACCATACCTTGCGCAAGAACTGAAACAGAAAAAATTGCCAAGGATGCCGCCACAAGACGAGTGTTTTCCCAAGAAAAGGACCCGGAACCAAGTATGACACGCACAATCTGCGCGCGAAGCACAATAAAAAGAAATATTACCGGAAGCGACCAAAATACTATTTGCCTTGCGGTAGATTTCAGATGATTTTTAAATTCATCTTTTTTCTCACCAGAGAAAGATTTCACTAGAGTTGGAAAAGCGGCTACTGCGTAAGATACTCCGATAATATTAAGCGGCACTGATTGAAGATTGAATGAAAAATTAAAAATAGAAATTGAACCGCTCGGTAAATAAGAAGCAAATGCAATAATTGAAATAAGAGCAATGTTATTAAAAGAAAGACCTAAAGTTCTGGGAAGCGAAACAAGCGCTATGTTTTTAATTTCCCTAAAATTAACAGAAAGTGAAAATTTTGGCGTAAATCCGCATCCGAAAGTGGCTATTACTTGGATTAAAAAATGCATAAATGCTCCCAATACAACGCCTAACACTAAACCATTGATTCCCAATATCGGATACAATATAACGACGCCGATTATAATGCCGAAATTATAAAAAATAGGACTTAAAGAATAAATAAAAAATTTGCGGAAAAGTTGAGTAATTGTGCCGAAAAGATTAGAAAGGCCCATTAAAATCGGAGAAAGCAACATTATTCGAGAAAATAAAATTACTTTAGTCTGCATTATTGGCGTAAATCCCGGCGCAACAAAAGAAATTAAATAAGGCATAATAAAAAAAGCTATAACAGATATAACTACCATAGACACAAGGAAAACAGTAAAAATGTTGTTTAATAACTTGCGCGCTTCATCCGTAACTTGTTCTCCGTTCATTTTTCCCACAATAAACGGAATAAGAACAGTGATAGAGGCAAGGGATGCAAAAGAAATAAAAATAAGATCTGGCACGCGAAAGGCGGCATAATAAGCATCAAGTTCCGGCGATGGACCAATAAAATGCGCAATACCTCTATCGCGAAAAAGAGCTAAAATTTGAGAGAGAAGAGTAAAGCAACCTAAAAGAAGCGCGGCTTGATTTATGTTTCCGTATTCCTTGCTGAAAATTCTCAAGATCTTCTGCATCCCGTTAGAAATTAAACAAACTTATTTTTTGTAAAAGATTATTACACATAGATTTCTAACGGGATGCATCTTTATTTACTTAATTATCGTTTTGCTTTAGTTTCAGGAGCAGTTTCAATAGGAGTAACATCGGGAGCAGGAACAGAACCTCCACTTTTCAAAGAGTTAACATATTGTATTAAGTCTTTATTATCAGGAATGAGGGAAAGAGCATTTTCTGCATAAGAAATAGCAACACTATTATTGCCATCACTCTTCTCTATTTGAGAAAGAGTAATTAATCCTTCTACATAGTCCGGTTTCAAAGCAAGAGCTTCCTTGGCATAATTTCTTGCTTCTTTTATTTTTTTATCAGCTAGAAACACGCGCGCTGTGGCAATCTTAATTCCTGGATTTAATGGGTTAAGAACTGATGCTGCTTTATATGATTCAATCGCTTTACTATAAGCATCTTTTACACCCAGTGACCCAACTGTATCATATACAATTCCTAATGAACTGTGGTTTAAATAATTTGTATTATTATAAGCTATTGCTAACTGTGCACCATTTACTGCTCGGTCTAAACTTACTTGTAAATCAGCTTTATCTGCTTCAGATAAGGACGACCCCTTAGAAACTATGGAATTAATCTTTATGAGATAAATTTGCGCATAAGTGCGTAAATACAAATCATTCTCATATAGTGAAACAGCCTTTGTAATAGAATCTTCAGCAACCGGAATAGTTGTAGCGGAAACTGCTTTTCCAAAATATGAAACAGAAGCTAATCGTTCTACATATTTAAATCCGGTGGCCGCAGAAATAATCATTAGCAACACAAGAAGAAGTGTAGATAAGAAACTTTTTCTAGGATCATCCAAAAAGGATATTGAAATCTCTTTTGTTGGATGACTGGAAGAAGATAAACCTATAAATATCCCGGCAAAAGCAAAAGCCAATAAGAACATAACTCCGCCTGTAGAGTAGAAAAAAGATGAAACAAACAAATAAAGAGATGCTACAAAAAATACTACCACTCCCCAATTTGTGTTGTTTTTAATACTAGAAAAAAGAGATTTTACGCCAGCCATTATAAACAGAACAAAAAATGCGAGCCAAGACAGAATGCCTAAAACTCCGGTAGTAGCGGCAAAGGTCGGCAGTAAGCCTGAACCAAAACTAAAAGAAGTATTCCAAAATTGAGAAGTATTGATAGCTTGAGGTTTATACATTGCCCATACTTCTCCGAATTTATTCGGACCTGCGCCTAAAATTGGGCTTTTCATAAGAGCCTCTCCAGTTACCGACATTGTTGCTCCAAAAGAAGGCCTAACTTCAATATTTGACAAACCTAAGCTGTTTGGTAAAAGTCCTCCGATAAATTGACTCGACATGAAGAATAGAAGTGAAATCATGACTACAGCAAAAGAAAAAACCGGAAAATGTTTTTTCTCCTCTGTTTCCCCTCCTTCTTGTTTTTCACCAAAAGAATATGAGATTTTATAAACAAAAATAATCAAAGCAAAAACTCCAAGAAGTTCCCAAATCAATGAAAAATTAACCGCTGCGGATAATATAATTGAAAATAAAATCAAAATTCCCAACAGCCATTTAGTCATTTTGGGAATTGAAAAAAATTCAATTACAAAAAGAGACATGATGGTAGAGAACCCAGCAAAAAGCCCAAATGCATTCCAAGACCCTAAAATATTATCTGTCTTTCCTCCTAAAATACCCAGTGATAATAAATCAGGCATAAATAAACGCAAGCCCTGAAATAAAAACAAAACAAAGGAAGTTATAATTACTCCCCAGAAAACTGCTTTCGCGTTTTGTATATCTTTCAAGACAACAGAAGAAACTAACATTAAAAGAAATGCTCCCAACATAAAATAAAAAGTGCCAACATCAAGCATTGTGCCAAAAAGAGACATTTTAAAAGTTGAAGAAAACAAAGTAGAAAGAAGAAGCACTAGGAGAATACAAAAACCGGAAACTAAAATCCAAGATTTTGGCACGCTAATCTTACCATCTGAAAAACGAGCTGCTATCCAGAAAATAATTGAAACAACCAAACCCATCACTAAAAGCAACCCTTTAGATGTTTCAATCGGAATTTGGGTAAAGGGTAAAAAGAAAACCGGCAATAACACAATTACTGCAAAAAGCGACCAAAAAGAAATTCTATCTAAAATGTTTGATAACATATTTTTTTATAATTATTAAAAATGCTAATAAAAAACTTCAACGACTTTATTGATACCTCGCATTATACTACAAATTCATTGTATTTAACAATACGGCTTCTATATTAAAATGTTAATAACTCTGTTTTTAACATAGATTATTTTTTGAGGATTTTTGCCTGCTGTATACCTTAAAACAATCTGGTTTATAAGGGCTTTTTTCTTCACATCTTCCTCTTTTTCATCCATTTGAATCATTATTTCAGTTCTGACTTTACCGTTTATTTGCACGGCAATTTTTATTTCTTGTTCTTTAACCAAATTTTCATCCCATTCAGGCCAATTTGAAAGATGAATACTTTTTTTCTCTCCCAAGCTAAACCAAATATGTTCAGCGATATGCGGAGCAAACGGAGCTAAGATTTGTAAGAATTTTTTAAAATCTTCCGTCGAAACAGAATCAGCTTTTTCCATTTCAGTAGCAAGTATCATCATAGAAGAAATAGCAGTGTTAAAACGCATATTTTCTATATCTTCCGAAACTTTTTTGATGGTTTTGTTAAGTAATTTTTGAAGAGAAATAAAATTCGAGCTTTTTTCAATTTTGAGCTTCCCGAGGGTCCCGCCTCTGTAATCAGAGGAAGGGCGCAGGGACGAAAAATTGGAAGAAGCGAGAATTTTTTGATATATCCTCCAAACTTTTTCTATAAATCTTCTTGAGCCAATAATACTCTCCGTGCTCCAAGCCACTGATTCTTCAAAAGGTCCCATGAACATTTCATAAATACGCAAGGTATCTGCGCCGTAAATTTTCACGATATCATCTGGATTTACAACGTTACCGACTGATTTTGACATTTTCACTCCCCCTTCCCCTAAAATCATTCCATGAGAGGTTCTTTTTTTATAAGGCTCTGCTGTTGGTACGAGTTTTAAGTCATATAAAAATTTGTGCCAAAAACGTGAATACAATAAATGCAAAGTGGTGTGCTCCATACCTCCGTTATACCAGTCAACCCCAGTAGCAGAGCAGAGCTCGCTACGGGGCAGGCAGGCATCCCCCAACCAATACTTCAAGTTCTTCATTGAGGCAAATTCCTTATTATTCTTCGGGTCCGTATATCTCAAATAATACCAGGAACTTCCTGCCCAATTTGGCATTGTATCTGTTTCTCTTTTTGCTTTCCCGCCACATTTGGGACATTTTGTATTTACCCATTTTGAAATGTTCGCAAGTGGAGATTCTCCCGTATCGGTCGGTTTATAACTTTTTACTTCCGGTAGTTTTACCGGCAAATCTTTATCTTTCACTGGAACAAGTCCGCATTTTTCGCAATTAACCAGCGGTATCGGTTCACCCCAATATCTTTGCCTAGAAAATATCCAATCTCGCAATTTAAATTTAGTGACAATTTTCCCACCGACAAATTCCATTATTTTTTCCTTCGCTTCATTTGAAGCCATATCAGAGAACTCTTGAGAATTGGTTAATATTCCATCACCAATATAAACTTCTTCTTTACCTTGTAAAACTCTCCAATCTCGAAGCGACCCTCCAATTTTCATAGTTTTTTCTATTTCATCAGGAGAAATCCATTTTAATTCATGATTTTCTTTTTCTTCTTCTGACAACTCTTTTTGCTCTCCGTTTTCCAATTGAAAATAAAAGTTAGAAAAATGTGCAAAACGATTTTCTTTTTTAGGAATATGATAAAATTTACTATGAGAGCGAGGCAATTCTTTTTTTAATTTTAAATTTACGTATCCTGTTTCTTCTTGAATTTCTCTTATGGCTGCTTGTAATGGATTTTCCTCTGCTTCAATTCCACCCGTTACAAATGTAACCCAATTGACTTTTTTCCAAAACAAAACTAAATATTTCTCTTCCGACCAGTGCTTTAAAATTGCATGTATTGCATTTCTGTGAACAAAAGGAAGATCTGCTCTCGGTTCGTCAATAAACACCGGTTCAATAACATTCTTGATTGGCAAATTATATTTCTTTGCAAATTCAAAATCCCTCTCATCATGCGCAGGAACCGCCATTATGGCTCCTGTTCCGACTTCTTTCATCACATACTCTGCTTGCCAAACAGGTATTTTTTCTTTCGTAGCTGGATTTAGAACATATTTGCCAGTGAATTTATTCTTATCTCCACTAACGGCAATAAAAGTCGCACCAAATATTGTTTCCGGCCTAGTGGTAAAAATTTCTATATCGTCAAATTTAATTATTACGCCTTTCGACTTCCCTATCCAATTTCTTTGTTGCGTTTTTACCCGTTCCGGATAATCAACTAAATCCAAATCTTTATCCAACCTGTCGGCATATTTTGTGATAGCCAACATCCATTGTTCTTTTTCCCTTTTTTCTGTCTTGCTTCCGCAACGGTCGCAGATGTCATTTATAGCCTCTTCATTTGCAAGGCCAATTTTATCTTTCGGACACCAATTTATATAAGATTTTGCTTTATAAGCCAAGCCTTTTTTAAAAAACTGTAAAAATATCCATTGAGTCCATTTGTAGTATTTAGGGTCAGTCGTATTTACTTCTCGAGACCAATCAAAAGAAAAACCAAGCTCTTTGAGTTGTTTTCTAAATGTATCCGTATTTTTCTTTGTTACAATAGCAGGCTTTTTTCCGGTCTTAATCGCATAATTTTCAGTGGGAAGGCCAAAAGCATCCCAACCAATAGGATACAAAACATTATAACCTTCCATTCTGCGTTTACGGGAAATAATATCCATAGCGGTATTACTGCGGATATGTCCGACATGAAGCCCATCGCCGGATGGATATGGAAATTCAATTAAAGAATAAAATTTTTTCCCTTTAGCTTGCCCTGAGTCTGTCGAAGGGTCTTTTGCTTGATAAATTTTTTTCTTTTCCCATTCTTTTTGAATTTTTGATTCAATTTTTCTATGGTCGTAATTTTTCATGAGCTAACTTGATGATAACATCCTATCTTGCAGACTTTGGATATGGAGGATAAATATCTTTATCTATGATGCGTTCAAAACAAGCTCGTCCAGATTGATGGTCCCAAGATTCATTTATTCCTCCGCTTGGATATGGATAAGATGTCTCCATCATATCTCTCTCCCTGTAAGATATCATAGGTATTACCCCGTTGTTGTATTCCCTCCAACCCTTTGGTATGGGTAAGGCAAAAGTCGCGCAAAGTTCAAACTTCATTTTATCTTTTATTAAATATTCATAAACATTTCCTTTTTCAAACTCTGGGTCAATAGGCAATGAATACCCAGATAAAGGATTAGAAAGGTCAGAAAGTTTAGCTGGTAATTTTTCTTTTTGCTGCCAATAATTGATGATTTGGTATTGTATATTTTGAAGGTCGCCTATTCGCCTATCGTCTAAACGAAGCAATCTTTGTTTTGCGGGACTATCCATAATGGAAAAACTGCAAACAATAGCCCCTACAACCAGAATAGCGCTGACACATGAGAAAATCAAACCACTTTTTTTAATATAAAAACCAAATAACTGATTATTTCTAAGACTTAAAATGTAGTATTTTCCAACAATTACGGCGGTCATTAATACAACAACAACTTTTAGTATAAATCTTGTGGTAATTTCACCAGAAATAAAATATTTTATTAACGCAACCAAATCCACCATCAAGACCACCGCAGACAAAAACAAAATAATATATATGACCCATTTTCTTATAATGTGGTCTATATGCCCCATTTCAGTTTTTGTAAATTTTTCCCAAAAATAGGAGATTATGAGAAAAGCGGGAAAGAATATGATAAGGGTGGCGAGCGCCATACGAATACTTTCATATTCATAGGTAGAGTATCCGTATTGATAACTTGCATTTAAAACATCAGGAAAACGTTTGTTGAGAGTTTCAAAAACAAGATTAAGGAATGATGTTACCGAGGTTATTAATGTTATTAGTAATCCTAAGCACAAAAAGAAAAAACCTGTATTAAGTTTTGAGTTATTTGTTTCCATGTTTTTATTATAACATAAAAAACTATGAAAATTAAAAGAAAAAATCAAGAACAATATTTTTGCCGGTACGGATTTTTTGAAGCTTAAAAAATCCTGAAATTCTCGCGCCGTCGCGCTCGAAACCCCTTAAAAACATTATTCTTAATTTTTTTCCCAAATAGCTGTATTGGAAAGTGAAATAGTGCGATTGTTTGATTTTTCTAGCAAACAAAGTTCCCCAAAAGAAATCTTGCCTTTAAGACCATTCATGGCATTTTCCAGCGCATAACCCAGGGAAAGTGAAGATGAATTTATAGCATAGGAATTTAAAATAACAAAAAGAGGATTGTCGCTTAAAATTTTTCGCACCTGGGAAAGAAGTTTGGGTAAATCTTCTTCTATTTTCCAAGTTTCTCCTTTTGGCCCGCGACCAAATTTAGGCGGGTCCATTATGATAGCATCATATTTATTTCCCCTTTTTTCTTCCCTTTCAATAAATTTAACGCTATCGTCGCAAATAATACGCATTGGCATTTTTTCCAAATCAGAAAGTTTTTGGTTTTCTTTTAACCATTGAATTGTTTGTTTTGAAGCGTCTATGTGCGTTACATCTGCTCCTGCTTTCAAGGCAAATAGACTTGAGATGCCAGTATAGCCAAATAAATTTAAAAATTTAATCTTTCTGCCTGAATTTTTTATTTTTTCTTCTATAAAATTCCAATGATAGGATTGTTCTGGGAAAAAACCTAAATGCCTGAAAGGCGTAGGAGAAGCTAAAAATTTTATACCTTTATATTCCATTTCCCACCTTAGCTTAGTGTCAAGGACAGTCCTTGACACTTTTGACATTTTCCACCCACTTTTAGCGCCTTGTTTAGAACTCCAAAATTTTCCATCAGCTTTTACCCATTCTTTTTCACTCAGAGTTTTTTTCCAAACGGCATCTTCATACGGACGTATAAAAGTATATTGGCCGAATTTTTCCAGTTTTTCTCCTTCACCTGTATCTAATAGTTCATAGTCTTTCCAATCCTGTGAACAAAAAATTTTAATTTCATTTTTCATTCGTTTTAACTATTCTTCTTTTTTATTCAGTATAATTATCAAAATCAAAAAAAGAACAAATAATATCAAATTTCCAATAACTATCGGCCAACCTTGAAAGCCGACTGTTTTGAACCAAATCGTAATTTGTATAATCTGCCAGACTAAAGAACTTGTAAATAAAATAAAAAGAACCCAGAGTATAAAATTTACAATTGTTTTTTTGTTATTTTTCTTAGAGCGATAAACAGTATAAGAGAGACTAGCCAGTAAAACTCCTGAAATCATTATTGGTCCAGCAATAAGAATAGTAAAACCAGTTTTATCCATTAAGGTTACCATAACTCCAAAAATAAAGAGAATGGCTGAGACTGTATAATAACTCCAAAGCCATATTGGTTTTTTATTTTCCAAATTCATAATAATTATAAAAATATATTATATATAACTCATTGATTATAACACATATACTGATTAAAGTGTATATTTTTACGGTAGTTTAACCGCTGGGATTTAAAAGAAATACTTGCCAATGATCATTCCCAAATCATTCTTGTTTTCTTTTGCTTCCCAAATTTCTTTCAAAGAAGATTCAGCAAAATCTTTATAATCTTTAACTGATTCAAATTGTTCCAATATTATCTCTTTTTTACAAAGATTTCTACTAGTCTTCCCAATATATTCATCCCAACTAGATCTGACATTCCCAGCGGTTAAACCGCTGGTTTTATGGACTTTCCAATTTAAATTTATATATACGCTTACATGTAAAAGTTGTTCATTGGATTTTACATGCACTGATTTAAATGTTCCTTGAAAAAGAGAACCTGATCTTTTATTTTTGTTATTAAAATACCAAGTATATCCTCCTCCGAGCCTTTTCATAAACTCACTTATACCACCATCATTTATTTCTTTTAATAAAAGATGGTAATGATTTGAATTTAAATCGTAACAAATAATTTCTACTAATGGATCGTTGAATTGAATATTTTTATCATTTTTGCTAGAAATAATCTCACGCAAACCTTTTATAGGCTCTTTTGAATTAAAAAATTCAAGACTTTGCATAAATCTCTCTGTATCCTTTCTGTCTTTAACTATCGGCCTTTTATCAACACCACGGTTATAAACATGGTAATATTCTCCAATAGCTATTTTTTCTCTATTTGCCATTATCTAATTATATACTCCCTGCGGTTTAACCGCTGTGAATCGCTGTGGATAATTTTTATATCAAAAATTCTATCACGTCCCCATCTTTGACTATATACTCCTTACCTTCTGTTCTAACCCATCCTTTTTCTCTCGCTTTTGCATAAGAACCAGCCTCCAACAATTTCTCATAGCTAATAACCTCTGCGCGAATAAATTTTTCCTTGAAATCATTATGTATTGCGCGACCTGCAACCGGCGCAGTCGAATCGCGGCGGACGGTCCAAGCCCTTGATTCATCTTTGCCGGTAGTAAAAAAAGTTATTAAATTTAATAAATCATACCCAGCTTTAATAAGATTATCCAATCCTGTGCCGAAAATTGGGTCAATTTCTATGTAAGGACCCGGGAGCTTGGAAACAAAGTCTTTTTTTATATTTTCAGCCACTTCTGATGTGTTTAACACATAAAGAGTCGGTTTTTTAATACCCCCTTGTTCCAATTCAAAATTAATTACTTCTATATCAAAAAGCGGGTCAATTTTGTCGTGAACATGAATCATATTTGAATCCTCAAAAATTCGCACTACTTCGATTATAGCGTCAACTTCACGGATGTGGGAAAGAAATTTATTACCGAGTCCCGCGCCCTCCGACGCGCCTTTGACCAAACCTGCAATATCCACAAATTCAACCACGGCAGGTATGGTTTTTTCCGACTTAGATATCTCGGAGAGTTTAAGAAGTCTATCGTCCGGCACAGGCACAATGCCCACCGACGGGTCAATGGTGCAAAAAGGATAATTTTCCGCCGGCACGCCTTTTTTAGTAAGCGCGTTAAAAAGCGTAGATTTTCCCACATTCGGTAGCCCGACAATGCCGATACTTAATGACATAATAATATGAATATATCAGAATGAGTTCGAAAAGTCATTTATTCCGAATCCTTTATATTTTCTATAATGATTTTTTCTGCTGATTCTATGTCTTTTTTAAGCTGATTGATTAAAAGACGTTCATTTTTTGTTAAAGGTTGTGATGTTCTGATTTTTTTAAATATTTTAATTTCTTCTGCTATATCTTCATCTAAGATATTAAAGCTTTTTGCCACAAGTGTCTTAGTATGAATCAATTTGTTTTTCATGCGTTCCTTGTAATGCAAGACCTTATACCATCCCCAGATAACAAAAATAATTAATAGAATAATAAGCGCAAGTATAGGAATTATGGTAGAAAAAGTATTTATAACAGTAGTAATAACAGGAACTGATTTAGGAAGGACTTTAATTTTAATAGGTAAACTTTCTTGACTTTCAATGCCATTAGCAAGAGAATGAGCAGTAATTTCATAAATACCGGGTAAAACTTTTTCTGAAATATAAATAAATATACCTTTTCCATCAGATTTTATGATTGTTTCTTTTTTAATTTTATTTTCATTAACAAGAATCGTATTGGCAAGAAATGTTTTATCAATTAATATACTAGAGTTTATTACAACATCAATATTTGGGTCAGTTAGACCTTTTACTACTAAAAATTCACCTTCTTTAACATCTTTAGAGTAATCTATAAAAACTGGAATTGATACTGTTACAATTTTTGGAACCACTTCAGAAACAGGCTCTGGCGTGAGTTCAATTACAGGTGCTTCCTTTTCCACAGCCTTAGATATATTAAAAGATGCTTGGCCTGCGCCAGTGGAAATATTTGTCCCTTGACCATCGTTCGCCAAGACTGAAAATGCCGTAAATTTTAGATTAGCATTACCAGCAGCTTTTGCTTTAAAAGATAGTGTGAGAATCGTCCCACTATTTCCTTGATAGCCATTTAATATAATACCTTCCATATTAGCTGTGCCACTTGCATTGGAAAAAGATGGCTCAACAGCCCATAAGTTAACAAGGGAATTAGATTTAGAAACAGAATTTAAAGTTAATAAAGCTCTAGGAAAATCAAGCGTACCAGAGACTGCATTTGCAGACTGAGTAGGGCTTGATAAGACAACCCGCACAGTAATAGCATCCCCAACATTATATGAACCGGAAGAAGGTGATAAATTAAGATTTGCTGCAAGAGTTGTATGCGCAAAAAATACTAGAAATAAAAAAATGAAAAATAAAAATAACTTTTGCATATAATAATTATATCCTATAATTATATAAATATCTACGATAAAAGTAAAAACCAAAAATAAAAATGACTGATAATAATGAAGCTGTTAACAAAATAAGCCAAGGTGATATAAGTGTGGAAGATGTAAAATTTCCATTCATATCATAAGCGTTTACTTTTACATGATAAAATGGGGTTTGATTTTTAAGGAGAAAAGGACTTTCTGCCTTGACACATTTAAATAATTCACATACTTGATAATGGTCAATTCCGGAATTTTTGTCTGTTGTGCTGAATGCTATAAAATACTTGTTATCAAACAAAGAAGAATCTTGGGAGCGCATAATATTGAATTTTTCCGGAAATATTTTATCGCCAGATATTAAATCAAGAGTGTTTTGGGCATTTACTCCTTGAATTATTTTAATATTTGTATTGATGATTTTAGCGGGAGCTAAAGAGCCTTCCCCATCATTCAAAAACAAATTTACATTATTTAATAGCAAATTTGTATCTCCCGTTTTTTTAGTTCTAAAGACAATCTTAAACACCTCGCCTTTTACAGTAGAAATACCTCCTGGGATTATACCAGAAAAATGAATTGTTTCGAGAGTTTTAAGATTTGGTTTCTCCACCCAAAAACTTATAAAAGAGCCACCAATATTTACAATTTCCGCTTTAAGAAAATTGTCATCATATTTTAAATTTCCTTCAACTGTGTTTATAGAATCTCCTTCCGTATTCAAAAAAACTGTTAACATAAAAACCTCATTTTCTTGTAAGGTGTTTCTTTCCGCATTCAACTCCAAACCGGCTGCCAAAACATGGCGGCTAAAGAAAAATACGAGTGTGAGTAGAATAATTAATTTTATTTTAAAATTCTTTTTCATATATTTACCCTGTCCAATAAAATGCCATAATACTAAAATCAATCAAATTCACGACTCTATCATTATTTAAGTCAACTTTTACCGGCGGATTGCTCTTTTTATACCAATACGCCACGATAGAAAAATCAACGAGATTGACACGACTATTAGTATCTAAATCGCCTTTAGCGGGAGCTTGTGGCGGTAATTGGGCAGGTATATTTTGTGTACTAACTTTAAAATTAATTAATGGACTGAAACCGCTTACCAACTGGTTACCTATGGATGCTTTTGATTTCGTGTTATGGGAACCATATTCTAGAACTGAGGTATCAAAATTATACAAATATATTCCATCTTTATCAGAAATAGTTTTGGCAAAAAATTCTTCTTCAGAATTAACTGAAATGATAATATCGGATTGAATAGCTGATTGACCGAAAATAGCAATATTATCCCCTCTTTTTACTTCTTTTTTATCAACTGCAATAGTCGGTGCAAGAAAAATTCCTGAAATATTTGTAGTGGCTCCAGCCGTCACACTAACTGGAAAAGTTAGAAGTCCCGAACGACGCCCATCTTTATCTTCGCTATATACTGAAAAAATATAATTCCCCGCAGAAAGACTAGTGATTAAAGTTGAGAAATTAGCATCAGTACCAGCCGCCACAGTTGTGACGATCTGCGCATCTTTTAAAATAGTAACAACACTCTTTGGATAAGCTTTACCAGAAAAATTAACTGCCGTGCTTGAAGCAGGCGGTATAGACCCTCCTCCCCCACCACCGCCACCGCCACCGGAAGTGCAAGCTGAAGTATTAAAATTACAAGAAGCGCTACAAGAGAGCGTGCCTCCGCTAAAGCCCTGCAACGCGCAAGTAGCTCCATTTAAATCAGTGTCGTCGCATTGCTCTCCTGATTCAACTATACTGTTACCACAAACCGGACCTGTTGTGCTGGCCTCTTGGGTAGATGCATAAATGGAATTTGAAAATAACGCCAACAATATCAAAAATACAAAGTGGTGTGTTTTTATCATGGCGTTTCTCCTAAAATAGTAAGCGTTGAGCTTCCTGACCTTCCTGCTGAAGAACTTAAAATTGTTTTTAAATAAAGATCTTTTTCATTACCGGCACCGGCAGTTATCGTTGTTCCAGTAGTTGTGTCCGCATCAAAAGTTACGGCACCGGCAATACAACTTGCGTCCGCGCACGCGGCCCCTTTATTATTTACAAGATAATTTTCACTGGATACAACGCCATTGGTGAAAGTGGTGATGTTATACCAAATAATTAAGGAACCGCCACTACCATTATAAAGTGTTACTACGGGTTTAGCGGTACCGGCGCCGCCAAAAACTTGTGGAGCAGTAACAGTATCAACATTATTGAAAGGGGCGGAAATTGTGACCCCTGTTGCCCCCTCCGGAAATGTGATAGTTGACACCGAGGTAGTATAATCTTGGGCTCTTACTTCTATCGCGGTTGAAAGACCGATGGTATAA
>MFTY01000023.1:21737-22819 GCA_001785515.1 Candidatus Nomurabacteria bacterium RIFCSPHIGHO2_02_FULL_35_13
GGAGTATCGTCAACATAATTTGTTTTACAGCCAATGGCTTTCACGGTTGTCGTTACCGCAACATTGAACGCCCCAGAATATGTGGTGGATGCGCAACTGACGGCGCCACCGTCCGTGGTGCAATGAGCAGTTGCGCCTGTCGTAGTGGCAATATTAAGCGTCACACTTTGCGTGCTACCATAGGTTCCTGCTCCAGGAGAACTGGTAATGGCACCGACTGTGAGAGTAAAAGTGTTGCTGGTTTGCACCGCGCTATTCACATAATTTGCTTTTGTGCCGAGCACTTTGATTGTTTTGCCTGTCGCAATAATTGTAGCATTAGCTCCAGTCGTTCCAACAGAACAAGTACCGGGCGTACTGGCTTCAGGGCTGGTAGTACCATCCACTGTCTGACAAAAAACTGCGCCGGTGGTGGCTGAAGTTTGCGTGGAAGTGGTGTCGTTGTTGAAACTTCCGCCATTGGTGCCGAAAGCGGGGTCAGCCACTTGTAGCGTATATGTCGCGCTCTGCACCGCAGAGTTGGTATATCCTGATTTGGTGCCAATAGCTTTCAATGTCGTTGCAGTCGCAGTAATACTGACCGCTCCTGAATACGTTTGGGTCGGGCTAGTATCGCAGGTTCCCGGTGTCGAAGCCCCCGGCGTAGAACCGTCCGTGGTATAACAAATGACCGCAGAAGCGGGACTTGCGACTGTAATTGTTTCACTTAAATCATTATTATATGTACCAGTAGTGTCAGTAAACGCTGGGGTGTCCACAGCAGGTAGCGTATAAGTAATCGTTAAAACTATTTGGTCTTGACGTAAAGTAACCGCCGCACTATTGTTATTACCAGTGGCTAAATCATTTGTGATTCGGAATCTTACCGTGCTATTTGATGCCTGTAAGCCAGCAGGAACTGAAATTGCTGTACCAGTCTTTGTTGTCCAGGCTACAAGTCCAGAAAATGCAGTTGCAGTAGAAAATGTGCCTTGAATGGTGGGCGTATTATCATAAAATTCAAATGGACCGGAATTTCCAGCCGCACCAACATTGTATTCAGAAACCCGGTAATTGTAACTATTGCCAGTTCCTGAACCTAC
>MFTY01000024.1:0-336 GCA_001785515.1 Candidatus Nomurabacteria bacterium RIFCSPHIGHO2_02_FULL_35_13
TACTTCCGCATTTTTTATTTTTTATTTCTTGTTCCATGGGTTCTTTTAATTATTTATTCTAGGTTTAACTGCAACACTCCACCTACTACTTCAACAAGAACGCCACTCGTTTTAAGGTTTTCAATTGTTGTTTTGATTCTCTTTTTTACTTCCGCAGAAGGTTCTCCGCCGTGAGTCTCATCATAATCCACAAGAAGTTCTTTTATTATGTCAGCCTCAGACATAGCACCCTTAGCGATAAGTGAAATAACGATAGCGCTTCCATAATCCCCTTCACCTGCTTCTGGATCAGCTGAAAATATTTCTCGATGTTTGGATTGCATAAACCCCCTTATT
>MFTY01000024.1:485-6864 GCA_001785515.1 Candidatus Nomurabacteria bacterium RIFCSPHIGHO2_02_FULL_35_13
CACGATTGAGTTTCCCCAATGCCGGTTTTCGAAACCGGTGCCTTCAACCACTCAGCCACGCCTCCATACAGTAATCTAACATTTTTTGCGATTTTTTCAAAAATAATATAATATAAGCAGATTGGCCCTATCGTCTAACGGTTAGGACATCGGCTTTTCAAGCCGGCAATTCGGGTTCGATTCCCGGTAGGGTCACACGAGCCAAAGAATCATAAAAATATTCTCCCCGGGGATTATTTAAGTCAGCAGTGAAAACTACAGGTTCGGTTAGTGAGCGAATTATATTTATAAGTCTCTCTAAATAAGCGACAGAACGTTCCATATCGTCCACATTTTGCAAACTTTTTATATTATGGTCTTTATATCCCGGAGTAGTATGGTCAGTGACAGGGAAGTGAGTTGTGGAGATTGTTACAGTTTGCTTTTCATTTAATTTAATCAAAGCAGTCAAAAGCGTGTAGTTTTCCAGAAATCTATTTTCCGGTCTTTTACCGCTTTTTACAGTCAGATTATCTTCTTCTATGGTAGAGCTGGGTATCTTTCCAAGAGCTTTATCATTATAATAATATTTTTTTGTTTTTAATATCGGATGTTTTGATAAAATTACCGAGCCTTCTTGGTCGCTCTCCAAACCATCTTTAAATAAAACTAATGGCGCAAAGGAAAATTCATATCCTAATTCTAAAGAAATCTTCTGCACATCTTTATGCATAGCTTCAGCAAGACAGACAATATGCGGATTTTTTTCTTTAAGTAATTTAATTACTGTTTCAATATGTTTACTTCTCTCTACATTTAAATGAAGAATATTAAAAGTCATATTTCTATTATATCAAAAGTATGATTAAAATATCTAAAACTCTTTAATAGGCAAAAGAAAAACCCGGCGATACATTTTCATGTGTGGCCGGGTTTTTTGGGAAACACTTTCTTTGTTGCCAGATAATATGGATAAGAGAGAATTCCCAGTATCATGATTTTTGAAATCAGATACTGTATGTCACATATATCTGTGAACAAATACATCAGCACTATATTTATCCCCAGATAAATCAGGATGATTATCAAATATAGAGCCAATTCTTGTTTTGTTTTTTCTCCTTTTCCATTCTTAAACGTTTGATACTTATGGACGTTGAAGCTTATGAAGAAATTCGCAACCTCTCCCAGTGAGGAAGAAGCTATATACCACATACCCAACAAATCTGTTAAGAAGTATAAGATTGCGAGCCCTGCAAGAGTTCCTATACCTCCCAAAACAGAAAAGCGAAAGAATGCAACTACCTTTTCTTTTTTCAAATAACACCTCCTTTCAGGTTTTTTTTGGTCTTTTATTCAAAGACCAAAAGAGAATGATAGAAAGTAATACAAATACTCCCATCCCCATAGTGCTAAAGGTTGAGAAGAGAGTAACATAACCTGCTCCAATGTAGCAGACAAACAAAACTGCCATTACTATGACAAATACAATAGTACTTGCCTTCACCTTCAAGTAAGCAAAAAAAATCTTGCTCATTGGGGCACCGTTCGGAGAAATTACCATTCCATCTTTGGTAATTTCAAAGGAAGAACTTTTCTTTTTCATCTTCTTTCTCCTAGAAATTTCAGGGAACTTCTTCTTAAATAATTATAGCATTTAGACAGTATTTGTCAATATTTTATTTAGTATGCCCGGTAGTAGAGCTTTGACTAGGACACAACTTTTATATAATCTTTTAATCTTCTTTTTAACATTCTTCTTCCCATATTTGTTTTTAGATATTTTTCTCGTCTTCGTGCATCACTTTCTAACAAACAGGCTTCATAATATATTAGTTTCCAAGGCATATATCTTTTTGTAGAAAAGTTGTGCCCAGAGTTATGTTCTTTTAGACGATTTTTAAGGTCATTTGTAAAACCAAAATATAATTCTTCTTTCTCTTTTTCACTTTGTAAACAATAAATATAGAACATAACAAGTCAAAGTCTCACTACCGGGTATGAATATATAAATATATATCTTCAAGCGCGCGAACTGCATCACCGGCAGCGATATTGTTTTGATGATATAAAACATCAGTGCAATCTCCCGCAGCCCAAACGCCCGAAACTGATGTTTTTTGATTTAACGGATTTATTTTTATGCGTCCTATTTGGTCTAATGCAGTAAGGTCTTTAGCAAAACCAGTATTTGGAATTTGCCCAATTTCAACAAAAATGCCCGATACTTTTAATTCTGTTTCTTTACCAGTGGCCTTGTCTTTGTAAACTATTCCTTCTACAAATTTGTCGCCTTTTATTTCCAAAATATCAACATTTTTTACCGCTTTTATTTTTGGATTTTTTAAAACTTTTTCAACTGTAATTTCATCGGCGCGGAATGTTTCGCTTCGATGTAACAAGGTCACAGACTTACAATAGGCGAGAAGCTGGGCGGCGCTTTCAAAAGCAGCATTGCCTCCGCCGACGACAACAACATCCGCATCGGCAAAAAGGGGACCATCGCAAGTTGCGCAGTAAGTAAGACCTTTGTGTTCCAGCTTATCCGCATTTTTTGCTTCCAATTGTTTGCGTCCACTGCCTGTGGTTATTAAAACTGTCTTTGTCAGAAATTCCTCTTTACTGTCAGTTTTTACTTTAAATTCGGACGTCGGACGTCCGGATTCTAGACGTCCGACGTCTATTATTGAATTAACAATATTTCCTTCTTTGACTTCCAAACTTTCTCCGGCATTTGCCAAAACATGTTTTTTAAAATTATTAGCAAGTTCCGCCCCGGAAATAGAAGTGGTGCCAATCCAGTTAAAAATTTCTTCAGACACGACAGATTGCCCGCCCCATTCTTTGGTTATGAATAAGGTTTTTAGTCTTTTGCGAGAGGCATACACAGCCGCCGCCGCACCTGCAGGTCCTCCTCCAATAATTATTAAATCATATAGCATGGCGGTATTATATCATATTAGCAAAATTCCTTAAAATTTTTTATCTCCGAGGGTCCCGCTTTGTTCCCCTTAACGCGCCCAAAGAAGGGCGCAGGAGTGAAAAATTTTAAGGAATGAAAGCTAATTTTTCTTGCGTCGTAAAAATGCTGGAATAGCACTCCAGTCTTCGGTATCATCTTCTATAATTATTTCTTCAGCGCTTCCTTTCTTTTCTGTTTTCTTTAAAAAATCATTATTACTTGAATTTGAATTTTGGATAGTGTTATGTATTTCTTTTTTAGCTTTCTCCGCATTTTCTTCTTTTAATAATGTTTGGCTTAAAATGGAAGTTCCACTAAAAAGATTTTTGCGGGGAGCATCATTGGAGAAACTGCAGGCTATGACAGTGACTTTCAATTCACCCTTCTTTAATTTTTCATCTCTGATTGTACCAAAAATTACTTTTGCGTCCTTATCTATGGATTCCGTAATTATTTTTGCCGCTTCTTGTATCTCATGAATAGTTATATCATCTCCACCGGAGATAGCGAAGAGTACTCCCTTAGCTCCATTGATTGAAACTTCCAAGAGAGGGGAATTAATAGCTTGAAGTGCTGCTTTTGAAGAACGGCCGTCTCCGGACGCTAATCCTATACCCATAAGAGCGCTTCCGGCATCCGACATAATAGCTCTAATATCGGCAAAATCAACATTTATAATACCGGGAGTAGTAATAAGGTCCGAAATACCCTCTACTGCTTGACGTAAGACATTATCGCAACTTGCGAAAGCATCTTTGAAATTTGTATTTTTATCGGCTAATTGTATTAATTTATCATTTGGAATAATAATGATAGCGTCCACTTCTTTCGCTAAATCTTCAATTCCTTTCTCGGCGATTTTCATTCGATGATTACCTTCAAAGAAAAAAGGTTTAGTAACAACAGCTACAGTAAGTATTCCTTGTTCTTTTGCTGCTCGAGCAACGATAGGGGCCGCGCCTGTGCCGGTGCCTCCGCCCATTCCGCAAGCAATGAAAACCATATCAGCTCCCTTGATAGTATCTTGAATTTCTGATTTTGTTTCTTCAGCGGCTTTCTTTCCAATTTCCGGATTCATTCCGGCGCCGAGGCCCTTAGTAAGATTTTTTCCGATATGGATTTTTTTCTCAGCGAGAGAATGATGAAGGTCTTGCGTATCGGTATTCATGCAAATAAATGATACGCCTTTAACTCTGGAGTTGATCATATGGTTGACGGCATTCTTTCCGGACCCTCCTATTCCGATGACCATAATACGAGCGAAACTTTCTATTGCGGGGTTTAATTTAGGCATATATCCTTATTTATCCCATTGTGGCGGGATATATTATCTGCTAATAAAATTCGTTTAATTTATATACTTTCTATAATAGCAGAAAATTAAAAAAAGCAAAGTTTTTTATTCTTACTAAAATCTGTAAATTAGAACCTAATCTATGGCATCAATTGCTTTATATTTGACCTTAATATGTTTTTTAGATTTTTGAAAAAACTTTTAAATAAACTCTTGGAATAAAAATTATTATCGTCATCGGATACTATAAGACCAAGAACAGTAAACCAAGAAGAATCGCGAAGTTTGGTTTTTATGCTGCCAAAAATTTCAGTTGTGCCCACTCTGGAAGGAAGCTTGAGAGCGGATTTTGAAAATTCTTCAAGCAGAGGAATATTTGCGCTTCCTCCGATAAATACAATACCTGCTGGCAACAATTCATTTCTTTTTATTTTTTTCAAATAATTTTCTATTAACTCAAAGATGTCAAAAAGGCGTGCTTCCACAATTTCATCCAATTTTTTCTTTGAAAAATCTTCCGTGACATTTCCAAGCTTAAAACGCTCCGCATTTTCGAGTGAAATCTTCATTCCCAAGGCGATATCATTTGTGATATCAGCGCCGCCAATAGAAAATGTATGAAGTGACACAAGCATTCCATTTTCAAAGACAGAAAGCGATACTGTTTCAGACCCGATATTGACTAACGCCCCTCCCACCATTTTCTGCTTTTCAGATAATGCAATATGGCTTCCTGCTTCGGCGGAAGCGATAATATCTATGGGTTCTATTTCAGCTGAAGTTACGACTTCCAATAAATCTTCAAAATGCGAAAGAGAGCAAGTTGTAAAAAGAGCTTTAATTTCGAGTTTGGTTCCTCGCATGCCTTCCGGTCGTCCTAATATTTCTTTGCCGTCAAGTTTAAAAGAAATGGGGGATACCTTTATTACTTTTTTATTATTTAAATTTAAATTATCTTCGCAGTCTTGTAGCGCCTTATTTATGTCTAAAGTGGTTACTTCTCCGTCAGCTTTGGAAATGATTCCTATACCGCTGCTTATATCTCCGCGCAGAGTTACTCCGCCGATTGAAATAAAAGCGCGCTTGATTCTTATTCCTGAACTTTTTTCAGCTATGGAAACCGCATTTTTTAATGAAATTACCGCGAGAGGTATATTGACGACATATCCATGTCGAATGCCTTTTGTTTCACTTTCTCCTACGCCAATAATTTTAGGATTTTTTTCTCCTTTTAAAAATTCCCCCACGATGACTCTTGTTGTGGTGGACCCTATGTCTATTCCTATAGAAATATTTCTGATCATACTTGTCTTCCGCTACCTCCATTCTACTACTATGTTGCATTCCTTTCAAATGAAGCATTCCGTGGATAACTAAAAAGCCCAATAATTGCTCAAAAGTTCTATCAAATTTTTTTAATTCTTTTTTAATTACGCTTTTGCATAAAATAAGTTCGCCCATGTTTTTACGCAAAGCAAAAGAAAGCACGTTAGTGGGTTTGTCTATATTCCTGTATTTCTTGTTTATTTCTCTGGATTTTTTTTCACTTACATAAGCAATAGACAAAGAATATTCTTTGCCTAATATATCTTGCTTTACTTTCTCAAATTCCATTTTATTTTATTTTACCGAGTTTGCGAAGCTTTTCTATTTCTTTTCTTCGCTCTAAATGTTTTAGGGTGCTTTTTTTAACTTTAAGTTTTGATTCTTTTCTTTTATTATAACGAGAACCTTTTATCTTTTGAATTATATTTGATTCCTGAATTCTGCGGGAAAAACGGCGCAATACGCTTGCGTTATTCTCATTTGAGTTTTTATTTACTTCAATTACTGTTTTTGCCATCCCATTAAAAAATTAATTAATAATACTTCAGTTATTTAATTACTTTCCCATAATTTTCTAACGGGACAAGTATTGAAATAGATTATCATATAGTGGACTTTTTTGCAAAAAAAAGCTAATATTTGGATATGAATCCCGTTAGAAATTTACAAAACGGGGATGATTTTATTAAGTAATAATTATTGTACATCTTTATATATTTGAGTATATGTATGGATAGTATGATTTCTAAACGGGATGAAACAATCAGGCGATTACATAACGAAAGAAAAAGAAAAAGCTTTAGAGAAAGAATTAAAGG
>MFTY01000024.1:6885-20497 GCA_001785515.1 Candidatus Nomurabacteria bacterium RIFCSPHIGHO2_02_FULL_35_13
AAGAAATTTTGGAAAATTTGGAGTACGCAAAATCCTTGGGTGATTTGTCTGAAAATGCGGAATATCATCAAACTCGCGAAGACCAGGGTAAACTTGAAGAGCGTATTGCAAAAATAGAACAAATTCTACAATCTTCCCAAGTTGTCTCAGGGGGTGGAGGTGAAGAGGTTGAAATCGGCTCAAAAGTTGTCGTCCTGAAAGAGGGGGAAAATAAAGAAAAAAAATATCAAATTGTAGGTTCTGAAGAAGCCGATATGGCGCATGGAAAAATTTCCAACAGGTCTCCTTTTGGCGAAGCGCTTTTCGGAAGAAAAAAAGGCGACAATATTTCTTTTAAAACCCCCAATGGAATAGTTAATTATAAAATTATAAATGTGTCTTAAATAAAAATGTCCTCAATAGATGAAATTAGAGAAGCCAGAATAAAAAAGCTGAAACTCTTGAAAGACAAGGGCATGAATCCGTATCCGGCGGAGTCAAAAAGAGATTTATTTATCAATGATGCTGTTGTTAATTTTAATAACTTAGAAAAGGAAAAAGAAGCTAAATGGATTGCCGGCAGAATAATGTCTATTCGCGGACAAGGCGCTATCGTTTTTATAACATTGAACGATGGCACAGGACACTTTCAGGGTTTGCTTAAAAAAGATGTTATCGGCGATAAAAAATTTGATTTTTGGAATGAAGTGGTGGACATAGGAGACTTTGTGGAAATACATGGAACATTTTTTACGACCAACAGGGGAGAGAAAACAATGGAAGCGAAAGATTGGCGCATGCTTTCTAAAAGTCTAAGACCGTTGCCCGAAAAGTGGCATGGTTTGCAGGACGTTGAAGAAAGGTTTCGAAAAAGATATTTGGATATCTTAATGGACCCTGAAATTAAAAATCTTTTTGAAAAGAAAGCGAAGTTTTGGGATGCGACCCGTAATTTTTTGAGAAAAGAAAATTTTCTGGAAGTTGAAACTCCGACAATTGAGGTAACGACCGGCGGAGCGGAAGCAAAACCTTTTAAAACACATCATAATGATTTTGATATGGATGTTTACATGAGAATATCAGTTGGAGAATTATGGCAAAAAAGATTAATGGCTGCCGGATTTCCCAGAACTTTTGAAATAGGCAGAGTTTATAGAAATGAGGGTTCAAGCCCAGAACATACGCAAGAATTCACTAACATGGAATTTTATGCTTCTTATATGAACATAGAGGAAGGAAAAAAGTTAGTCAGAGATTTGTATATAAAAATAGCAGAGGAAGTTTTTGGAAAAACCGAATTTGAGACAAGGGGACATAAGTTTGATTTAGCCGATAAATGGAAAGAAATAGATTATGTGGAAGAAGTAAAAAAACAAACCGGTGTCGATGTTTTGGAAGATTCGGAAGAAAAAATGGAGAAAGCTCTTAAAAAGTTAAATGTGGAATTTCAAGGAAAAAATAAAGAAAGAATGACTGATTCTCTTTGGAAGTATTGTCGAAAAAATATTTCCGGTCCGGTATATCTCGTAAATCATCCTAAGCTCGTTGCTCCGCTTTCCAAAGAAAACTCGAAAGACAGTAGAAAAACCGAAATGTTTCAGGTTATTATTGCCGGAAGCGAGATTGGCAGAGCTCATGCAGAACTCAATGACCCGATTGACCAGAAAAAAAGATTTGATGAACAGAATAAATTAATTGAAGGAGGGGATGAAGAAGCCATGATGCCCGATATGGAATTTGTGGAAATGCTTGAGTATGGCATGCCGCCTAATTTCGGTTTCGGCTTTGGGGAAAGATTTTTCGCTTTTTTGATTGATAAACCTCTTCGTGAGACTCAATTTTTTCCGTTAATGAAACCCAAAATCTAGAATAAAAAAACTCCACTATACAAAAAAAAGAGGCCACCTAAACATCTAGGTGACCTCACTATCCTCGCCCCACGATAGGGGTACGAGATGAATCTTGAATCTACTTTTCGCCCAACACCACAGGGAGGCTGGAAGTGAAAGGCGAAACATCAATCGGTCTTCTGTAAACAGTAAGTGTGAAGAAAAACTCAAAAGAACGATCTATTGCAATATATACTATTTCTACAAAATGTCAATTTTTATGCCAACTGAGTTATCAACACCTATGCCACCACAACATAATTATTAATTAACAAAAAACAAGATCTATGATAAAATTGTCTATATGAAAAAACTAAATAAAAATCCTTGGGTGTGGGCTATGGCAGTAGTAGTTCTTGGTTATATATTTATGGAAAAAGGAATAATGGAGCAATTTCCCATTTATGTTTCTGCCCTTATCGTGGCCAAACTTATAGAGATAATAAATAAGTTAAATAAGGATTAGATAATTAGGTTTGTTGACAATTGCTCTAAAATAAGTAGTATAAGGAACACTTATGTGTGTAAGATAGTTTTGCACAGTTCGTCTATTAAAATGAGCATTCATGGTATAATAAAATATATGACAACCTTAATTAGAGAAAAAACTAAATTAGATTGCAGTGCTGTGAATATAGTATATAAATCAAAAAACGGATTATATAGAGGGTTTGTACAACCTTATGACATCACTTATGAAGATGAAACTAAGGAAAAAGTTTTATCTGTTTTAAAAGATATGACTGTGCAATATGAAAATGGACTAAAAAGATATAATAATCCTTCTCATTTAGCTACTGTTCCTCTGTCAGATGAAGAAGATAGAGAAAAATGGAATGATATTTCTCCGAGTTTGATGCAACAACTCGTTACTAAACATTTTAGCGTATCAACTCCTGACTATTATGCAGAAGCTAAACTACCCGCTTAACACTTATATAAAAGCGGTAGGAATTCTAGCAAAAACTAAAGGTTTTAGAGAAGTTAAAATCTTTAATAAAAATGGAAGTGCAGTACATTTTGAAGTATTTTTAGGTACCGACACTGTACCTCATAGCATGTGGAACGTTCATTCTTTACATGATAAGAAAAGAACAATTTATTCAAATGAAGATTATAAAAAAGCTACTAGAAACTTAAGCTGTACAGTTGAAGAATTTTTAGAAATCCTAAAACGATGTTAAATTATGCCTAGGTACGACTTCGTCAACGCTCTTAAGCATGTAATAAAAGTAAACTAGCGAAAAAACTCTATTATACAAAAAAAGGCCATCTCACCGAAGCGAGATGGCTTTGTTCTTTCATAATGAGAAAACCAAGTATAGTTATTAATCAAGAGTGGCACTATGTACCAATATGGATTGGAAAGCATACAAAGCGCGTCCCCTGCTTATTCTCATTACCCAATTTTGCTCCAGCCCCCACCTGGAAGCGCTGAAGAGCAAAATTAGTTTAAAAGAACGATCCATCAATACTATTATACTTTTTCTATAAAATGTCAATTTTTATGCCAGCTGAGTTATCCACAGGTGGCATTTTGCGTTGTGGGAAGCAGTGGTCTACAATGTATACCAAGTGGGAAAAGGTGGGAAAAGTGTGAATAACTAATTTTCTAAAAAAATATGCTCATCGGCGAATACATACATACGATAGATATAAAGAATAGAATTTCTCTGCCGGTAAAATTCCGTAAGGAACTTGGCAAGAAAATTATTATTACACCCGGTCTAGACCAATGCTTGTTCATTTTCACAACTGCTGAATGGGAAAAAGTTTCTAAAAGACTTTCTGATTCGGATTCTGACCTTTCTTTTCTTAAAGCGGATAAAAGAAGTTTCAATAGATTTATGTTCGGACGAGCGGCTGAAGTGGAAGTGGACACTATTGGAAGAATTTTAATCCCGGACTTTTTGAAAGATAGAATCGGACTTCAAGGAAAGGCGGCCATAATCGGAGTGGAAGACAGAGTTGAAATTTGGAATGACAAAGTTTGGATGCAATACAGGGAAGTGGTTGAAAAACAAGCGGACCAATTAGCAGAAAAATTAGGAAGTAAAGGGACTGCATAAGATGAAGAAAGAAAGCGTACACAGGACTGTTCTTTTAAATGAAACAATAGAAGGTTTGAATTTGCCAGACAAGTCTGTGGTAATTGACAGCACATTCGGCGGAGGAGGACACAGCAAAGAAATTTTGGAAAAGTATCCTAACGCGAAAATAATAGCGATTGACCAAGATAAAAGTGCTTGGGATAAAGCGAAGGATAAGTTTAAGGGTTTGGAAAAAAGGATTTTCTTTGTAAATGCGAATTTTAGAGATATAGGTGAAGTTTTTCAAAAAGTAAATTCAAAAGATTTCGGCGCCTTCGCCCTCGGAGACATAGGACAGGGAACCCACGACGCCTTAAATCTTTCAAATCTACTTTTTGATAGTATTATTTTTGACTTAGGTTTGAGTTCTGACCAGCTAGAGAATTCCGGACGAGGATTTTCCTTCATGAAGCAAGAGCCCTTGCTGATGACGATGAAAGAAAATCCTCTTCCAGAAGATTTAACAGCAATAGACATAGTAAATAATTGGAGCGAAAAAAGTTTAGCGGATATTATTTACGGCTATGGCGAAGAAAGATTTTCTAGAAGAATAGCGAAAGGAATAATAGAAACAAGGAAAAAAAACAAGATTGAGACGACATGGGATTTGGTGAAAGTTATCGAGGGTAGCGTGCCGGGAGCATACAAAAGAGGAAGATTGCACTTTGCCACAAAAACTTTTCAAGCATTACGAATAGCAGTAAACGATGAGCTGGGTGCGCTCCAAGTCGGACTTCAAAAAGGGTTTAATGTTTTAAGAAAAGGAGGAAGGATATCGGTAATTTCTTTTCACAGCTTGGAAGATAGAATTGTTAAAAGATTTTTTAAGGAAAAGGAAAAAGAGGGTAAGGCAAGATTAATAAATAAAAAACCAATAATAGCAAAGGAAGAAGAAATAAAAAATAATCCTAGGTCAAGAAGCGGTAAATTGCGAATTTTAGAAAAAATCATATGACCCATTCGAGAAAGTCTCAGGGTCATGGTGAGTAAAATCGAACCATGAAACAAGTAAGTTTAAAACTAAAAAATTATGCAAGCAATGTGAATATTATTAATAATGGTAATTTTCACAGCCAAATTTTAAACACTATGATTTTTACGCTGGGAATGCTCGCGCTTTTTTATGTTTTTCTTTTAGGAAATACTGTTTTTAATATTATAGAACGCAAATCGCTGGAAAAATATTCCCTTACTTTGTCTGGTGAAGTTAGAAACTTAGAGCTAGAATATTTTTCCATATCGCAAAAAGTTGATTTGAATCTGGCCTATTCTCTTGGCTTCAAAGAAATAAAAACAAAATTCGCAACTCGCAAGACTCTTGGCAGTATAAATATTGCTAAAAATGAAATATAGCTTTCTTATCAGAACCAGAATTATATTTTTTTGCATTTCAATTTTTGCTTTAATTCTAATAAGCAAACTTTTTCTAGTACAAATTGTGCATAGTGATGTTTATTCAGATAAAGCGGACAGACAATATTCTACACCATCTTCGGATATTTTTGAACGTGGAACCATTTATTTTTCACGTAAAGATAATCAACTTGTTTCTGCTGCTCTGCAAACTGCCGGATTCAAGGTGGTTATTAATACCAGTAAAATTATTGACAAGGAAACAGCTTATCTAGAGTTATCCAAAATAGTAGCTCTTGATTATGATGATTTTTCAGCAAAAGCTGGAAAGAAAAATGACCCCCATGAAGAAATAGCAAATCGTCTTTCAAAAGAGGAAGCGGATGCAATATCTCTTTTAAAAATTCCGGGCGTAGTTATTCAAAAAGAAAAATGGCGTTTTTATCCCGGTAATAATTTAGCATCACAATCTTTAGGTTTTGTAGCGTATAAGGGTGATGAACTCGGCGGACGTTATGGTCTTGAAAGACAATATAACGATGAACTTTCCAGAGATAAAAATAATCCTTATATAAATTTTTTTGCCGAAGTTTTTTCCAACATTAATAAAGCTTTTTTTAGCGACGAATCACCTCAAGGAGATATAGTGACGACTATTGAACCTTCAACACAGAGTTTTTTGGAAAAAACTTTAGAAAATGTAAAAGAAAAATATCAAGCTGATTCCATTGGCGGAATAATCATGGACCCACAAGATGGTTCCATTTATGCGCTTAGCAGTAAACCGGATTTTGACCTCAATAATTTTTCTAAAGTGAAAGCAGCTTCTATTTTTTCTAATCCTTTAGTGGAAAATGTCTTTGAATTTGGGTCTGTCATAAAACCTTTGATTATGGCTGGGGCATTGGATGCGGGTGTGGTTACGGCTGATACAAAATATGATGATAAGGGGTCAGTAATAGTTGAAGATAAAGAAATATTTAATTTTGACAAGAAAGGTCGCGGAATTGTAAATATGCAGGAAGTTTTAAATCAATCTCTGAATACCGGTATGGTTTTTGTTTATAAAAAATTAGGCAAAGAGAAGATGCGTGACTATATGCTTTCTTACGGCATAAAAGAAAAAACAGGAATTGATTTACCGAATGAAACCAGCGGCTTGGTATCCAATTTAATAAATAGTCCTCGTGATATTGAGTATGCGAACGCTGCTTTCGGACAGGGAATTGCCTTAACCCCGATTGAAACAATACGAGCATTGGCGTCGTTATCAAATGGCGGGAACTTAGTTGTGCCGCATATCATACAAAAAATAAGATATGATAACGGTTTAGAGAAAGAAATAACATATGAAACGAAACGCGCAAAAATATCCGAGTTAACAGGAACAGAGATTACTCGCATGCTTGTAAATGTAATGGACAAAGCGATTCAGGGAGGAAATATAAAACTGGAACATTATAACGTGGCGGTAAAAACCGGTACTGCGCAAGTTGCGAATAGCGAAGCTGGGGGCTATTATAAAGACAGACACATTCATTCTTTTTTTGGATATTTTCCTGCCTACGACCCGAAATTTATAATTTTTCTTTATGCAGTCAATCCTAAAAACGTGCTTTATTCATCACAAACTTGGACAGACCCATTTTTAAGCATTACGAAATTTTTGATTAATTATTACGAAGTCCCACCAGACCGTTGATAGACATGAATCCCGTTAGAGATTAAATGGTTAAAGATAATAAAAATAAATAAATATTAATATAAAAATTATTAAAAGATTATAATTTATAAGAGGGACGGAAATCTAAAGATTTCCTATCTCTAACGGGATGAAAACAGCTTTTAAAAAAATAGTAACGCACATATTACGCATTGAATCACGGCTTGTGCTTTGGAAATACAAACCCAAGATTATCGCTATTACGGGGTCAGTCGGAAAAACTTCTACAAAAGATGCGATTTATGCCGTAATTTCCAATATTTCTTATGTCCGTAAAAGTGAAAAAAGTTATAACAGTGAAATAGGACTACCGCTTACAATATTAGGATGCTCTAATGGATGGAACAATCCTTATTTATGGTTTTTGAATATTTTAACAGGACTTTGGCTTTTTATTTGGCCTCATAAATATCCCAAATGGCTTGTGCTTGAAGTGGGCGTAGGGAAACCAGGTGATATGCGTTTTACTGCTTCATGGCTTAAGTCAGATGCGGTTATTATTACGAGTATAGGAAACATGCCATCTCATATTGAATTTTTTGATTCGCATAAACATCTTGTGGAAGAAAAAAGCGGACTTATAAAAACTCTAAAAAAAGATGGACTTTTGATATTAAATAATGACGATGAAGCAATATCTGAAATGAAATTAAAGACGAAGAATCGGGTCATGACTTTTGGCTTTAAAGAGGATTCAGATATAAAAGGTTCAAGTGAAAGTATTTTATATAGCGATGAAGGAGTGCCGGAAGGTTTGACTTTCAGGATAGACGAAACGGGAAAAAGTTTACCGGTTGTTATTGAGGGAGTGTTCGGTAAAAACCATATTTATGCTTCGCTGGGAGCCCTTGCGCTTTCTTCCGGTTTGAAATTCAATATGCTGACAGCAATAAACTCACTTAAAAATTATAATGTTCCACCCGGACGCATGCGTCTTCTCAAGGGAATAAATAATTCTTTTATAATAGATGATAGTTATAATTCTTCTCCTTTTGCTTGCGAATCCGCGCTTAGAACTCTGGGAGAAATTAAAGCCGTTGCCAGGAGAATAGCTGTCTTGGGCGATATGCTGGAGCTTGGTCATCATACGGAAGAAGCTCACAAAAACATGGGAAAAATTGCAAAAGAAAATACAGATGTACTTGTCCTAGTCGGTCCTAGGGCAAAAAAAATAAAAGAGGGTGCGATTGAGGTGGGGATGAACACAAAAAACATTTTTGAATTCTTAAATTCTTATGAGGCAGGGGAGTTCTTAAAAACTTTAGTTCAAAAAGACGATTTTATACTTATCAAAGGTTCGCAGGGTATGCGAATGGAGCGTTCAGTTGAAGCTATATTGCAAGATAAAGAAAATAAATATCAACTTGTTCGTCAAGATGAAGAATGGTTGAAGAAGGAATAAAAAAAGCGCAGAGAATAAGAATATCTCTGCGCTTCACATCGGAAACTCCCACCCGCCTCTTTCCCACTCACATGAGTTTCCATACTTTTCTCATTGACCAGTGATTATCGGCCAATAAGAAGAAAATCATCAGGGCTACTACCAAGAAGAGATAGCCGCTGAAGATTTCTCCGGGTGTCATTGACACCAACAGTTGTTCACTGAGGCTGTCAATTACATCCCACAACAATCTCAAGAGAAATATTCTCCAGAGTATGTCCATAGTCTTTTCCTTTTATTGTACTATACGTCCTGTATTATACACTATTTGATATACATTTGTCAAGTATTGGTGACCCTACCGGGAATTGAACCCGAATTTTATCCTTGAGAAGGATACGTCCTAGCCGTTAGACGATAGGGCCATTATTCTATTGTAAAACTTTTTTAGACGCTTGTCCGTTCGAAGCTTTAGCGAAGACGGGATAGGGCCATATAGAAAATATAACATTTTATCAAAAAGAAAAAAATGCAGGACCTAGCTAGTAGTCCTGCATCACAACACAACACAAATACTCAAAGAACTCTCTCTTCACCACCGGGTTGGGGGTTTCGGCTTCGGCTTCGGCCTGGGTTTGGGCTGAGGTGAGCCATACTCGTGTATCAGCTCTTCATCTTTCCCAAGAATATTTCTAATCATAATACACCTCCCAAATATACAGATGGTGAGTAAAAAGAACAAAAAATGTGGGTTAGTTTATATTATATGTATTTGATATTTAAATGTCAATAAAAAAGTAGTGGCGCGGACCCCCCAAAAAAGGGATCCGCGCCATTCTCAAGCAAAAGACGTTCTCGGTTGAGAAGAAAGCTTTAGTTGTGCTTGAGAAAGCCAACTTAATTTCCTCTTCTTCTTCTCCCTTCTTCTTCTCTTCTTCTCTTCACGTGCAAATCTTTTCTGGTCTCGAAGTAACCTATATTTGTCAGACATTTTTTACCTCCCAGCAGTAAAAAAGAATAGAACAGTGAACTAAGGACAGAACAGCGTACTCATCCGGTATTATATGTATTTGGTATTTAAATGTCAATAAAGAGCATATAAAAACCCTTATTCTTCCAACTTTGGTTTTTCTATGGAGAGCGTAGAAAGTTCAGGCGAAGTGCCGGCTATGCGAAGCACATCTTTATCTATCTTTTTTAATTCTTTATTTGAAGCGTTGTAATGATTTACGACAGTGCCCAACGCATTGCCAAGTTTGTCGTGATATTCATCAAAAGATTTTAAATGTTTTCCCAAATCTTCCACTTTCTTTATTATTTCTTTGGCGGATTCTTCTATTTTTAAAGCTTTCAATCCTTGCAGAACAGTTTGCAAATATGCTAGAAATGAAGTAGGGGAAGTAATGATGACTTTATATTTTCCGGCAGCGCGCTGGATGAGATTTTCATTTTCTTCCAGAGCTCCGACTTTGTTTGTCAAAAGGTCATAATATATGGCTTCATGGGGGATAAACATAAATGCAAAATCCGTAGTGCCCTTGGAAGGCTGGATGTATTTTGCAGTTTCTACAATTCTATTTTTTAAATCATTTACAAAAATTGTCTCCAGTTTTTTCTTTTCTGCTTCATTGCTTTCTTCAGCCATCTTGTTGTAATTTTCCAATGAAAATTTTGAATCGACAGGTATAATTTTATCTTTTACAAATACTACTGCGTCTACAATTGTTCCGTCAGGGAACGGATATTGCATCTGATAGCTTCCGGGTGGAAGGACATTTTTTAAAACTGTCTCCAAATAATATTCTCCCAAGATTCCGCGTTGTTTGGGATTTTTTAAAATATCTTGCAAGTTCTGAAGTTGGTCAGCAAAGGAGATGACTTGTTTGTTCGTTTCATCTAATCTTGTTAATTTTTCCGTTACATCTCTGATTATTTTGTTTGATTCGGAAGAATGAAATTGCAAACTTTCTCGCACTTGTTTATGCGATTCTCCAATTTTACTGTCTACTGTTCTTGATAGTTCATTTATTTGGGTTAAAATGAGATTTAACCCTGTATCATTTTTAGCGTTATCTTCTTTCTTTTTTCCAAACAAAAAATAAGCAACAATGCTTGCAATCAGAACCACTATTATAATAATCAAAGTATTTTCCATGTGTTTTTATTTTCCTAAATAATGTTTTAACGTATAAATCCAATCCTCGTCTATTTGGTCGCTTTCTATTTTCTGCGCCAGAAGCCACTCCAAATATCCCCGGTCAACTTTTATTATTTCATCTATCTTTTTGCCATTATATTTGCCGAATTTTATGGATTTGAAAAGCGACGGATGGGAAGATATTTCTATCATTTTTTTTACCGCTTCAATTTCATTTATATTTTCCTGTTCAATTATTTTTTTCTTCAACCTTCCATATAATTTTTCCAATACCAAGACATCTCCCAGAGCATCATGAGCAGTAGCATCTATTTCAATATCTAAAAAATATCGCAAATATTGCAAATTATATTTTTCTATTTTTTCATCAGGGTCCAAATATCTGGCGAGTCTTAACGTGCAAATGAAATTAACAGGAACAATTCCTTCTTTTTTTATAATCATTAAGTCAAAAGGCGCGTTATGCGCGACAACGACAGAATCTTTGTTTTCAAAAAGTTCTTTTATTTTTAGAAAATCATTGCTTTCTTTGAAAGCGGGTTTATCTTCCAGTATTTTGTTTGTTATGTGATGCACTGCTGAAGCTTCCGCTGGAACTTTAATTGGAGGTTTGTAAAGACCGACGAAATTTTCACTATCGGTTTTATAGGCAATTTGACATAAAAAATCTTTTTCCGTATTTCCCGTAGTTTCCGTGTCAAAAAATATAATCTTTTGCATAGTGCTATTTTAACATATCTCTGTTATAATTTCTCTAGAATTGTTGTTTTTAGAATGCCTTGCGCAGGAGCTTAGTAAATAAAGGAGGTATTCCGACTATTATTTACTTGAGCGACGAGCAGTTCGCTGGCAAAGCTTTGTCCAGATAGATTGCATTATAAAAATAATAATTTTTGAGAAATTATGTTACATGAACAAATAAAAGATAATATAAAAGGAGCAATGTTGGCAAAAAATCTTGTTTTGCTTGAAACTTTGCGGGCGATGGTGGCCGGTTTTACCAATGAACTTGTTTCAAAAAACAGAAAACCAAATGAATTGCTTTCGGACGCAGACGCGCTTGCTGTGATAAATCGTCTTGCAAGACAAAGGAAAGATTCAATAGAACAATATAAAAAGGGCAACCGGCAAGATTTAGTAAAGGAAGAGGAAGCGCAATTGGCTATTTTAGAAACTTACTTGCCGAAATTAATGGAAAGAAGCGAAATAGAAAAAATTGCGAAAGATAAAAAAGAAGAATTGGGTATTAATGAAGCGACAAAAAAGGGTGCATTAATGCAAGCCTTAATGAAAGATTTAAAAGGTAAAGCGGACGGGGGAATCGTGAAGGAAGTTGTTGACGGTCTTTTTTAAAATTTAAAATATGCATACGGTACAAGTTTTAAATAGTTTAGTAGGGGACCATCAAGTATTAGCGTACTTGGTGATTTTTGTAGGGCTTATTTTTGAAGGAGAAATAATTGTCATTACTGCAGGTGTTTTATCTTATTTGGGAGTTCTTGATTTTTGGTTATCGCTTTCCTTTATTTTTGCCGGCGGAATGGCAAAAACTTTTGGTGTATATTATTTTGGAGAATATATTTATGAAAAATACAACCAGCATAGTTTTCTTAAGTATTTTGAAAAAAGAGTACTTTATTTTTTACCTAGATTTAAACAAAAACCATTTTGGTCTATTTTTATTTCAAAATTTATAATAGGAGTTAATTTTTGGGTTATTGTTTTTTCGGGATATAATAAAATTAATTTTAAAACTTTTCTAAAAGCTGAAACAATATCTACTGTAATTTGGGCGCCGTTGCTTTTATCTTTAGGGTTTTTCTTCAGCCAAACTGCTCTTTCTTTCAGTAAGGAAATAAATAAATTTTCTCTGGCCATATTTGCTCTTTTGGTGATATTTTTGCTTTTTGACAAGCTAGTTGCTTCTTTCTATAGAGTTTTCGAATATTTAAAGAATAGTAATGGGAACAATGGCAATAATGGAAACAAACAATAAAAAATTAATAACACATAATGGGTCTTTCCATACGGACGATATTTTTGCGGCAGCTGCGCTTTCTTTAATGTTAGAAAAAAAGGGTGACAGTTTTGAAATAATTCGCACTCACGACCCTGAAGCAATAGAAAAAGGCGACTATGTTTTTGATGTTGGCGGAATTTACGATGAAGAAAAAAATAGGTTTGACCATCATCAAAAAAGTTTTAAAGAAAAAAGAGAAAATGATATTTTGTATTCTTCTTTTGGCTTAGTCTGGAAAAAATATGGTTTAGAGCTATCAGGTTCGGAAAAAATCGCAAAAATAGTGGAAGAACATCTTGTAGCTCCGGTTGATGCTTTTGATAATGGTTTTGATTTAGTTGAAAATAAGTACGATATTTCACCTTATCTTATTCAGCATTTTTTTCTTTCAATGAGGCCGACCTGGGCGGAAAAAGAAGAAGATAATGATAAAACATTTTTAGAATGTGTAAAAATTTCAAAAGAAATACTTTCGCGAGAAATCATTCATGCCAGAGATTCTGTTTTGGCTGAAGAAAAAGTATTATTAATTTATCAGAATACCAAAGATAAAAGAATAATTATTTTAGACGAAAGTTATTCTTATGAAGATACGTTGAATAATTTTTCTGAACCTCTTTTTGTAGTTTATCCAAGGGTGAATGACGTTTCGTGGGGAGTAAAAGCAGTCAGAAAAGACCCAAAAACCTTTAAAAACAGAAAAGATTTTCCAAAAAGCTGGGCAGGATTAAGAGATGAAGAACTGCAAAAAATTACAGGAATATCAGATGCGATATTTTGTCATCGGGGGCTTTTTATGGCTGTGGCAAAAACAAAAGAAGGAGCAATTAAATTAGCAGAATTGGCTCTAAATTAATAATAAAAATTAGAAAATAAAGTTTTTAAGGGGTTTGGCGAGCGACGGCGAGCCAATTTCAGGATTTTTTAAGCTTCAAAAAATCCGTACCGACAAAAATTTTATTTTTAATTTTTATGTTATTATAACAATATATGGCATTTATTGATGAAATAAAAATATA
>MFTY01000025.1 GCA_001785515.1 Candidatus Nomurabacteria bacterium RIFCSPHIGHO2_02_FULL_35_13
GGTCTTGTGGAAGACCCTCGCAATATGTTTAAGGTGGATGATAAAGTCCGCGCCAAAGTAATTGAAATAAAGGATGGAAAAATTTCACTTTCAATTAAGGCGTTAAAAGAAAATCCTTGGACAGAATATGAAGGAAAATTAAAGAAAGGTGACATTATCAAAGGTGTCGTCATTAAATACAATAAGCATGGCGCATTGGTTTCTATAAAAGAAGGAGTGGCTGGACTTGTTCATAATTCTACTTTCGGGTCAGAAGCAAAGCTTCGTGAGAAATTAGAGCTTGGTAAAAATTATAATTTCCAAATCACTCTCTTTGAACCCAAAGAACATAAAATGACTTTGGTGCATCTGGAATAGAAAACTTAATTATAAAAGTTTTCATATAAAAAAAGAACCCTGATATCAGGGTTCTTTTTTTATGAATTTACTGCTAGTGTCATGTCTTCAGGTCCAATAGCATTCATTATGGAAATTACTTGTTCTGCATAACGAAGCACTATTGAAGGTGGATTGTAAGCGCGTAAAATTTGTTTGGTAGTTTTGTTATCATAGTGTTTTTCAGTATTAGGATTATTACCTCCCAGATTTCTGGCCACAGTTTCAATGGCCTCTTCGTTGGAATCAAAACCAATCTTACAAGAACCCCAACCGAATGGATTATTTGAAACCTTTTTACATTCAAACTTACCACCGGTAGATTCTCGCACTGCGATAGCAGGCAATAGACGCCAGTCAAGATTATTCTTTTCAGCTTCTTCCACCATTTTCATACCCATACCCAAGAGTGGCATGTCTTTTGATTCAAAATAACTATCAATGGCTTCCGCCTTAGCTTTTGAATCTTTAGCTTTCTGGTCTATAACCTGGTTAAAGGCTAAAAAACCATCAGCTTCAATATTTTCTTTTTGTATAAATACAGTTCGAATAGTCTCTTCTGTCGTATTCATTAGAATGCTTCCCATAGGCACTGTTGTTCCAGTTACGAATGGTAAAAACAAAAGAGATTGAGCAAACCGTATTAAATTGTTTTTATTCATATTAGAGCGGTCTATGCTCCGCCAACTTCATATCGGTTATTCAGCTTTTACTGAAATAGCCCTTATTAAAAGGCTTTTAACCTATTGATAAGGACACACTTATATACTAGCATATTACATATAAAAAGTCAATAGTTAAACAACGATTCACCTATATGTCAAATACAAAATAGCTTATAAAATAAGGATATTTAGAGTTATACCTATTGACAAATAAGGTAAAAATAGGAATAATTTAAGGTTTTTGGATGAAATTTTACTGATTTGCAAAAAAAAAAGAAAGCGAGTAGTATGAGTGAATGCAAATACTGCTAAAAGGAAAGATTTTGAGCATAGTAAAGGTACTGAAAAACGCCGGAAAGCTGAGATTAGCACAGTGTATAGAAGAAAATTGGAACAAAACCGCCCTGGAGTATTCAAAAAAACTGAACTTCTGGAGACCTAAGAGACCCATGGAGAAAGAGCTTTTGAACGCTTTTGGCAAAGAGTTAGAAAGACTTGAAATTAATAATCTATTCAAATTCGAAATTCTGGATTCTATAAAAAAGAGAAGGGTTCTACAGACAGGACCGCACCTAGGCGCAACAGAAAGTCCTCGCATGTTTTGCATCAATTGGCTGGGGTCTTTGGGAGTGCCGGAAAAAGATTTTTATATGGTAGGAATGTTCTCCGGTGTTCCCTTTTCAAACCGCTCCCGCCCCGGACGAATAAACAGACAAAAAGATTCAATAAATTTGTTTCCTAGCAATCTGCAAGATGGATTAGTCTATAGGAGTAAAATTCCCAACAAACTTGTGGAATCAATTGATGAATTGCCGGAAAAGATTACCAGATTTTTTCCTCTGGCTGTTCCAGGAGAATCTTACACTAAGTGGGCGCTCCAGACTTGCCAATTTATTGAAAGAAGAATCTTAAAAAAAGATAATTTGGTTTTTTTGGATATAAATGAAGTGGTGACAGAATACTTAGTGCAAGTTCTTAAGAATCGTTTTCACATCTTCCATAAGATATTTTTTAATCACGAAGTAAGGAAAGAATTTATGAAAGTTTTTCCGGATGAGATAATGTTCTATGCGCCGGTCATGGATGGAAAATATGAAAAAATGGAAAACATGACGTTCTTTGGAAATAAGCTAAAAAGTAAAAATAAGGAAATCTCACTTGATAATTCAAAAATTTTGATACGAGAGCTTGAAGAGGGTCGGCTCTGTCCGGCTTTGATAACTTTGTTTTTGGCGTTATCGTTTTTAAATCAATTTAAATGTTTCGGGTCTTTCGCTCAGGTGGAATACTTGCCTGTTTTTCAAGAAAAGCTGGTAAAGCTCAGTTTTATGAAAGAATTTAAGATAGAAAAAATACCGACTTCCAACCTCACTACCGGACTCTTTCCGAAAGGAAGAAATCTTTATCCCGCAGATATGATAATTCAAGATAAAAAATTCAAGCAAAGCGCGAAAACTTTATTTGGCGAACTTTTGCATCATATGAAAAACGTATTATTGGAGAGTTATTTCACGGGAGACACAAGAAAGAAATAAATTTATGAAAAATAAAAAAGTGCATCTGATAGGAATATGCGGCGTGGGAATGAGCGCTTTAGCCGTCCTGCTGAAAAATATGGGCGCTTTAGTCAGCGGGTCTGATGAAGGATTTTACGAACCGGCGCTCTCGTATCTTAAAAAAAATAATATTTCCATATTTTCCCCATATAAAAAAGAAAATATTCCAGAAAATGCGGATTTGATAATAATCGGCAGACATTCAAAACTCAATAAAGAAAAAAATGAAGAAGTGAGACAAGCGTTGAATTCTCCCAAGAAGATAAAGTCTTTTCCGGAATTGCTTTCGGAAATTACAAAAAATAGAGAAAATATAGTGGTGGCCGGAAGTTACGGTAAATCAACCTGCGTTTCACTTCTTGCGTATTGTCTGACAAAAAATGGAGTTGATGTCGGATATTTCTTAGGAGCAATTTCAAATGACCTGGAAGACAGCGCTAGGATGGGAACCAATAAATATTTTGTGTTAGAAGGAGATGAATATCCTGCATTCAATGGAGTTTCTAAATTTTTATACTTGCAACCAAAACAATTATTATTAACCTCCGCTGAACACGACCATATTAATATTTTTCCAACTTTAGAGCAATATCTAGAACCATACAGAAAATTAATCGAGCTTTTACCAAAAAACGGGCTGCTTGTTGCCGGAATAAATAACCCGAATGTGAGAGAAATAATAAAAGAAAGTAAGGCAAGAATAGCAACTTATGGAATGGATAAGGAAGCTCTATGGCGCGCGGATAATATAAAATATGGGAAGATAACAAATTTTGATTTATTAAAAAATGGCGAAAAGATGACAAATTTATCAACACTGATGCTTGGAAAGCATAATATTGAAAATATTGTCGGGGTTTCTGCTTTCTTGCTGGAAAATAATTTCATTACTCCCTCACAACTGGAGAAATCAATTTCTTCCTTTCATGGGTTGAAACGCAGACTTGATTTAAAAACAGAAAAATCTTCAGTCTTGATTTATGAAGGATTCGGTTCTTCTTATACCAAAGCAAAAACAATTTTTGATGCTATTAAGTTGCATTTCCCAAATAAAAGAATTATAACAGTATTCGAACCGCACACTTTCAGTTGGAGAAATAAAAATACCATAAACTGGTATGATGATGTTTTTAGCGATAGCGACGAGACTATCATTCTTTCTCCGCCGGAACATGGCAAAAAGGACCATGACCAAATTGGTTTGGAAGAAATCATAGATAGAGTAAAAAAATCCCTAGGCCATAGCAAAACGGGCGAGGCAAAGAAAAACGTATACGGAACAAAAAACAAAGAAGAAGTCTTGGAAAAATTGGAAGAAAAAGTAAAAAAAGATGATTTGATAATTCTTATGTCTTCGGGAGATATGTATGGACTAATTGAAAAAATTTCTCTTTGGGCTGAAAAGAAATTCCCTAAATTATATACAATTTAATAATTATTTTCGCTGAAATAGTTTTTTAAATTCTTCAATATCATTAAAATGATGTTTTTTATTTTTTATTTCTTGATATTCTTCATGGCCCTTGCCGGCGCAAAGTATTATATCGTCTTTTTTTGCCAGCTCTACAGCTTCTTCTATGGCTAAACGGCGGTCTGAAATAGTTATAACTTTTTTTGATTCATCATGAGATAAATCATCTTTCATTGCCTCAATAATTTTTCCCGGGTCCTCATTTCGGGGGTTATCTGATGTAAAAATAGAAATATCGGACAAACTTGCTCCAATTTTTCCCATTTTTGAACGTTTTAGTGGGTCGCGGTCTCCACCGCAACCAAACACAGAAATTATTCTGCCATCTTTAGATTTTACTTCTTTTATAGTTAAGAGAATTTTTTCCAATGCGTCTGGGGTATGCGCATAATCTATAATAATCAAAACACCGTTGGGAGACATAAAATGTTCGAATCTTCCTCGTGGGGGCTCTATGTTTTTCAAAATATCTCCAACTTTTTTCATATTAAAATTAAGCAATTTGCAAGCGCTCCAAATTGCCAGTAAATTATAGGCGTTGAATTTACCTAAAAGCTTTGAATTTATTTTTTCTCCATTGAAATCAAGTTCCAATCCGGAAAAATCCAGTTTTAAAATCTTGCCGTAAAAATCTACGGATTCCGTTTCTTCCCCGAAGCCATAAAAAAATTTATCTGCTTTTATGCCATCCAACATAGCATCTCCGTGGTCATCATCTACGTTAGAAAGCGCAAAAGCGTCTTCTGGAAGCATCTCAAAAAATTTCTTTTTTGCCTTGAAATAATTTTCAAAATCTTTATGATAATCTAAATGGTCGTGTGTTAGATTCGTGAAAATCCCGCCAGCAAATTTTATTCCAGCTACCCTGTTCTGGTCCAAAGCATGAGAAGAAACTTCCATAAAAACATATTCGCACCCCTTGTCTGCCATCTCGTTTAACAATTTATTTAGATTTATAGGACTGGGAGTTGTGCGCAGGGCTTCTCTTTTTTCCTTCACAATAATATTATCAACGGTGCCAATAAGTCCGGTTTTATACCCTAATTCTGTGGCAATTTTATATAAAAGCGTGGCTGTCGTTGTTTTGCCATTGGTGCCAGTCACTCCAATAATTTTTAATCTAGCTGACGGATTGCCAAAAAAGTGCCAACCTGCCAGTATGGCTATTAATTTTCTTTTCAGTTTAAATTTATCAAGTATTTTTGACATATTTAATTATCTTATCACACTATAATGCTAAATATTTATTCACAATTTTTTCTAATTCTTCTTCAGTTGTAAACAAGAAAGACTTAGTACCGATGCTTTCCGCTGCCTTCAAATTTTCTTCCTTATCGTCAAAATATAAACATTCTTCTGATTTCAAATTATTTTCAGATAAAACCAATTTCCAAGCTCTTAAGTCGGGTTTTATAAACCCTGTCTGCCAGGAAAAATAAACTTTATCTACTACATTGTGAATCCACGGATAATGGTCATAATAAAGAGCTCGTTCTTTAAAATTATTGGAAAGGATAATAACTTTTATTCCTTTTTCTTTTAACTTTTTTGCAAATGCAATCATTTTCTCCGAAGGAATTTCCGATTTGAACCAATAATCCCAAAATTCTTTTTCTGTGAAATTAATATTCCACTTTTTCAAGCAGGGTTCCCAATATGAAAATGCAGAACCTGCGTTGGGTTTTCGTATCTTTCCCATGATTTCAAAAAGTTTCGGTAAAAAAACCGAAGGAGGAACATTAAAATCTTTTTCAAACCTATCTCCAAGTTTTCGGCTTTTTATAAAAATACCATTTAAATCAAAAATAGTTGCTTTTATCATTTATTTTTTAAGATACTTTTTATTTTTTAATTTTTCCGGCATCAAATCTTTCGTTGTATATTTTTCATAATCTTTTCCATAACCCAAATCTTTCATTAGTTTCGTAGGCGCATTGCGGATACTCATCGGTATCGGCAGATTACCATACTTTTTCGCATCTTCCATTGCCAGTAAATACGCATTATAGGCGCTCCTGTCTTTTTTGGCTTGTGAAAGATAAACGACGCCATGCGCAAGATTTTCTCCGCATTCCGGCATTCCAATTGTATCAACTGCCTGAAATACCGCATTGGCCACCACTAACGCTGTCGGCTGAGCCAAGCCTATATCTTCACTTGCAAATACCACCATACGTCGAGCAATAAATTTTGGGTCTTCTCCTGCTTCCAGCATTCTCGTCATATAGTATAGCGCCGCATCCGGCTGTGAAGCGCGCATACTTTTTATGAATGCGCTGATTATATTATAATGTTCCTCGCCTTTTTTGTCATATCGTAAAAATTTCGACTGCAAGGTATTTTTTAAATTATCAACGGTAATATTTTTATAGAGAGAAACAGTATTTTCAATCATCGCTATTGCCTGCCGAGCATCGCCTCCGGACATTCCGATAAGCCAATCCAGAGAATCTTTTTTTATTTTATAACCGGTGCGTTTGACGATTTTTTTCATATCTTCGTCAGAAAGCTCGTTTAAAACAAAAACCCGCATACGGGAAAGAAGAGCCGGAATTACTTCAAAACTCGGATTTTCTGTCGTTGCTCCGATTAAAGTAAGTCTTCCGCTTTCAACATATGGTAAAAGAAAATCCTGCTGGGCTTTATTGAATCTGTGTATTTCATCAAGAAAAAGAATTTTGGGACCCAATAAGGTGCCTTCTGATTCTAATATTTCACGAATATCATCTTTCCCCGCAGAAACTGCCGAAAGTTCGTGATAATCGGCGTTCAATGCTTTAGCATAAATCTTTGCAAGAGTTGTTTTTCCAACTCCGGGTGGACCCCAAAGAATAAATGGAAAAAGATGCTTTTTTTCAATAGCAATAGAAATGGGCTTGTCTTTGCCCGTTAAATGCTCTTGTCCGATAAATTCCTTTAGATTTCTAGGCCTGATTTTCGATGCCAATGGTTCCATCCCGTTAGAAATTAAGCTAGTAATATGAATCTGGTTAGCTTGACGGAAATCTAAAGATTTCCTATTTCTAACGGGATCCATATCGGCCATTATACATTTTATTTTATTTTCTGAAAACGATTGACTTTTTTACCATTTACGGTTACTTTTTCTAAGAACATTCTGAGTGGTCGCACCCAATAATATTTTTCTCCTTTGCGTTTACCCGTGATGTGTTTATATATCACAAATTCTTCCAGCGTTTCGCTATGTTTTGCTATTCCCATTACTTCATATTCCCCTCCTTTAAAATGTTTGTATTTGCCTAATTCTAATTTCATAAAAGTTTAAATTTTATTATTTTCACAATGGTATTTGATGTAATTTTATCTCCATAATATTTTTTATAAGTTTTAAACATTTCTTCTTTATTTTCAAATTTTTCGTGTCCTTCAAAATCTTGTTCTTGAATTTCTCCTAATTTTTTTTCTCTCACTTCTATAATTTCTGCTTCTGCAAATTTTTTTTCCTTTTCAGAATCTAAAAAATCAAGCTTATCTTTAATCTCTAAACTTTTGTCATCAAATAGTCGCCAAGTGGAAGTTTTTTCTCCAGAAAGAATAAGGTGAATCAAATTATTTGCAAATTTCAATTTTTTCATAAATTATATTTCTTCAACTTCTTCTAGTTGATAACTTAAAATTTCTTCATTCTCACCAAAGACAAACTTGCCTTTAAATTTTTTATCATCCAAAAACATACGTATCCAATATGGGTCATCCGCCCACATCTCCGCAAAAGGCATTTCCTCAACATTAAACCACGCCGGTCTCATTTCTTCTGTTTCTGTCGGCTCACCGACAAATTCTTTCGCTTTGTAAATATGATTTTCAATCATAAAATCTTCATGTGGAAATTCAAACTCAATGATTCCAAGTTTTTTGGGGTTTTTTATTTTTATGCCACCTTCTTCTTGAACTTCACGATGTAGCGCTTCTTCAATGCTTTCACCTTCTTGTACCTTACCTCCATACCCATTCCATTTACCTACGCCAAACCTGCGTTTTTTCATGCCGAGCAATACACGCGGGTGCTGGTGGATAATACAAAGATTAGTAATAATTCTTTTCATGATTTTAAATTTCTTAACCTATAATATATTAAATATTAGGACTTATTTGCTTCCCAGTATATTTGTGGGTATCCCATCTTGATTTCTTTATTCTTCACATCTTGAATTCCAAGATTTTCCAAAAATTTAATGCAAGCCTCTTTAGCTTCTGCTGAATCTTTAAAATCCCCCTTTGCTTCCGCTTCTACAAAATATCCCAGGTCTTTTATATAATCCAAGGCAACTTCTATTTTTCCACACATCCAATATTCTCTCTGCTTCTCTATAGTCACGACTTTTTTAAAATCTAAAAAATTTAAGGTTTTTCTAAATTCTTCCACGTTTTGGATTTCTGTTTCATATTCCTCGGCAAAATCATAATCCCCATCTGATTTCATATTCACTGTTCTGGTATATTCAAAGATGGTTTTATCAGGATTAGTTCTTATTCTAAGGTGTTCCACTGGCTGAGGTTTATGAGTAAAAAAATTCCTGTGGTAAGGAATATAGTAATCATCAACCTGTTTTATTGATTTTATAAGTTTACCGATAGAAGAAACTTTTTTCTTTATTTCTTCAAAATTGTTTATTCTTACTTTTATTTCAACTTCTACATTCATAGTTTTTATTCTGAATTTTTAATTAATCAACGATTTACGATGTTGCGGCGCGTTTATGAGACCGCATTTTTTGAATTTATATACTTCACCCGTCGCCGGATTAATCGCTCCGCAAGGGCAAGGGTCGTTTCTGCCTATATTTATGTTATTTTCAGCTGATTTTTCCTGTTCTGGAAATTCACCAAATTCTTTATGGCTTGTAACCAGGGTTTGTTTTGGTCCACTAACTTCTATTTTGGGACGAATTTCAGTATTTATAGTCTGAATAAGCGATAAAACCTGCTCCTTAAACGTTTTCTCCATTTCTTTGAACATTTGCAACCCATCCTTTTTGTATTCAACAATAGGTTCTCGTTGACCATAAGCGCGAAGATTTACAGAACTGCGCAAATAATCCATCGCTTCCAAATGTTCCATCCAGAGAGTGTCAGTCGTATAAAGAGCAATCCTTCTGGCTGTTTCAAAAAATGCTTTATCACCCAATTTTTCTTTTTTCTCTTCAATTATTTTTTCTAATTTTTCCCTCGGCCATAGACCTACGGGTGAGGCTTTTTCTTCTCTCCCTTCCAAAATTTGCTTTAACAAAGTTTCAATTTCTTCTTTATTGAAACGCATCATTTTTTGGCGCCTCTCATAAATAATTTTGCGCTGATGATTCATCACATCGTCATATTCAAGAGTGTTCTTTCGGGCATCAAAATGAAAGCCTTCTATTTTCGCCTGAGCGCTTTCAAGCGAATTGCTGATAAAACGATTTTCAATTGGTTGGTCTTCCGGAATACCGAAACGCCCCATCATAGTTTTTATTCTTTCCGAACCGAACACGCGCATTAAATCATCTTCAAGAGAAACATAAAATTGTGTTTCTCCAGGGTCTCCTTGTCTGCCTGAACGGCCTCGGAGTTGGTTATCTATTCTTCTGGCTTCATGTCTCTCGGTACCTAACACAAATAATCCTCCGACACTTTTCACAAATTCATATTCTTCTTTTACTAACGGATTTCCCCCAAGTTTAATATCTATTCCGCGACCTGCCATATTTGTTGCTATGGTAACCGCGCCTCTCTTGCCCGCTTGAGCAATTATTTCTCCTTCCTTTTCGTGATTCTTAGCATTTAAGATAACATGCGGCACACCTTCCTGTTTTAAATAAACAGATAAAAGTTCATTCTTCTCAATTGAAATAGTACCGATTAAAACCGGCTGGCCTTTTTGATTTAATTCTTTTACTTTTTTGGCAATAGCTTGGAATTTTCCTTTTTCACTTTGAAAAATTAAATCAGAATGGTCTGCTCGAATTACCGGACGATTAGTGGGTATTACCACAACATCCAAATTATAAACTTTCAAAAATTCTTCAGCTGAAGTTTCTGCCGTTCCAGTCATGCCTGATAATTTTTTGTAAAATCTGAAATAATTCTGAAAAGTAATGGAACCGGAAGAACGAGTTTCTTTTTCAATTTTCACAGTTTCTCCTGCTAAAATTTCCTGAGCCTCTATAGCTTGATGTAGACCTTCTGACCAACGCCTACCGGGCTGAAGACGTCCAGTAAAAGGGTCAACAATAATAACTTCTCCTTCTTTGACAACATAATCTTTATCTCTTATAAAATGTTCTTTTGCTTTAACCGCTGTTTCAGCGTGATGTACCTCTTTAATATGCTCTGAAGTATAAAGATTATTAATATTAAGCAACTTTTCAATTTTAGTTATACCTTCATCAGTTAAAGATATTGCTTTCAATTTTTCATCCACTTCGTAGTCCGTATCTCGTTTCAACTGCTTGGCAATTTTAGCAAATTTGGTGTAATAATCTCCCGAGTCTCCGGCCTGCGAAGAAATAATAAGCGGGGTACGTGCCTCATCTATTAAAATAGAATCCACTTCATCAACTATCGCAAAAAAATGTCCTCTTTGAACAAGGTCGTTTGTGGACGTGGCTAAATTATCCCGCAAATAATCAAAACCATATTCATGATTTGTGCCATAAGTTATGTCCGCATTGTATGCCTCTTTTCGTGAACATGGTTTCAAAAAATCATAAACAATTTTAAATTCCCCCACTGCATCGCGTTCTTTGTCTTCTTCAGTATGTTTCGGGTCATAGAGATAAGAAACATTTTGTGAATTAATGACACCAACAGTCAGTCCTAAAAAATTATAAATTTGACCCATCAACACCGCATCCCTGCGCGCCAAGTAATCATTAACAGTAATTATGTGAACACCTAATCCCGTTAACGCATTTAGGTATGCAGGCAGTGTTGCGACTAAAGTTTTTCCTTCACCTGTTTTCATTTCAGCAATTTTCCCTTCATTTAATGCAAGTCCGCCGATAAGTTGGACATCATAATGTCTTTCACCTAAATTTCTCCTTGCAGCTTCCCGAACTAAAGCAAAAACCTCCGGCAATATGTCGTCTAAACTCTCACCTTTTGATAATCTATTTTTAAATTCCTGCGTTTTTTGTAGAAAATCTTCTTTCGCCAACTTTGAAATACCTGCTTCAAGAGCATTGATTTTGGATACTGTTCCTTTGCTATTTTTAATGAATTTGGAGCTTGTATCTCCGAATATTTTACTATATAAACCCATGGATACATCTTATCATCCCATACCAAAATAGAAAAGCTTATATTTTTATGATTTTTTCAATATAAGTTGATTTTGGTACGGGACAAGTAAACAACTAAAAAATCCCCCGATTTTACTCAGGGGACCTAAAGATATTATCTTACCAATATGTGCCATCCTGTCCTTTGTTGTACCAAATCCTGGCACTAATAATATCAGCGCAGTGGACAAGTGCGGCAAGCGGATGCATTACTCTTTTTTTAGAAGAATAGCTATCACCTTCTCCGTGCACATATTTTAACGCATCCAATTCTTCATTTCTCATGACATATTTATATTTTTTATGGAGCATTTGTCTGATTGATTTTAAATAATTAGAACTACAATAATCGCGACTAATAATTGATCCATCAGAACAAATCTCGTACCTATAAAGTTTATCCAAATCATGTAAAAAAAGTACAAATAATGATTCACCTAAAGTGAAATCAAGTTTCCTTTTCTTGTTTAGCGCGGTATAAACTACGCAAGCTATATTTAAAATTTCTTCAACATGATCTCTATAGCCGCCAATCCACGCTTGATGATTATGCAAACTGCCGGGTATCTTATCGAACTTTGATTTAAAATCACTCATTATACCCCTGCAAACTGACTGTTGGTGTGGAGCCATTTTTGAAATTAACTTTTGAAGTGATTGTTTTTTTTGTTTAGGCATTCTTATTGACTAACTTTTAATTAAATCAATATTGTTACATGTAGCATAGATTGCCTCTATCGGTGAATGTGATTGATTTTTAGTAATTGAGTAAGGATAAATGAACGCTGAAGTAATATAATCATTCACTTCTTGTTCAGATTGACTATTACTGAGAACTTTTAAAGCATTTTCAAAATATACCTTGAACTCGGTCACAGAAGTAGAAATTTCATACAAGGCAAAGGCAGCCTTAAAAACATCCTCTCGAGACTTGTCTATTTCACCTCCCCCATCATTATTCATTTTTGTATGTGCAAATTCACGAACAATTCGATAATTCTTGTATGTGTCCACAAAAGTATTTATGCAAGACTTAATATCCCGGATCTTATTCGTCTCGACTGCAAAATTTACTTCTTTACTGAATTTGAACTTCATATCCTATATTATACAACAAAAATCAAAAAACTTCCGACTTTCGACGGAAGTTTTTTAAAAGTGGGAAAAGACTATGCTCGTTTCTTCTTTGAAGCTTTTCTCTTTCCCTTCTTTGCTGCTTTCTTTCTCTTTTTTGCCATTTTAGTTTTTGTTCGTCCTACCACCGGCAAGACTTGTACAAAATTAATTTTCTAATTTAGTCTGCAATAATACGACCAAAATATTTATTGCTTCAAACTAATATAATTATCTCGCATATCAAACAGGAACACAATACTTTTTCGGCAAAACTGTGGATAACTTTAGAAAAGTTCGGCGTAAAGATTTTAGAGGCTACGGAGCGCGACGGCGCGAGTCTTGAGGAATTTTTTAGCAAAAAAATATCCGGACTCTAAAATCTTTACGCCGAACTTTTTACAAACAAAAACCCCATACTAGAGCAAAGCTCAGTACACGGGGCTAGAATTATTTCCATTTGAAGCGGGTGATGGCGAAACTCCAACATATGTGCCTATGTGAGTGCGATCACCCGCTACAGATAAAAATAATTTTGCTAATTATACCATAAATTGTCGGGGCACTGGGATTTGAACCCAGAATCTCACGAACCCGAATCGTGAATGTTACCGTTACACTATGCCCCGGTATATTTACCCCGTACCAAGCTTTGCTTTGGTTCGGGGCTACGACCCGTTTTTTTCCTAGATAGGGCTTAAAGCCCTATCTAGAATATATTTTATAAATACATACTAACGTTTTAATTCCTCATCTATTTTTTCCTTTATATTTTCTGGTAAATAATTTTTTAGTTCAGAATAAATTAAAGATCTTAACCAATCAGTTATTTCAGCTGGTTTTTGCTTTGTCATATCAGGTTTTTGAACATTTCCACCTAAAATAGTATTTTTACTATAAAATGGAATTATTTTTAGTTCGTCTTCATCGGTTATTAATGTTTTATGATATCTTAGTTCTTCTGGTTTAGGTATATTAACACTATTACCTTTAATATATTTTGGCAACTTTATTCCAGAAGCTATAGCTCTTTTTAATTGTAAAATCCTATGCTTCTCTCTTTCTGCATGATAAATCATTCTTTCATTTAGTTTTACTAAAAATTCTTTATCTATTTGATCTAATTGGTTTACTAAGTTTACGACACTCGCTTCAAATACAGAACCGGTAAAAAATTCTTTAAATGCATTTATAATGATATTTATTTCTTCTTTATCTAAACTTTCATTACGCGCAGGATTGTTCTCTCTTATTATGTCTTTATATATTCCTAATGGAATTTTTTCGTCTTTCAAATTTTTTATTTTATCGAATCCAATAAAAGCTGGTTCTTCTGGATTAAACTTTAAACCTAAATCTCCTTTTTCATTTAATTCATCCAAGTATATTCTATAAATACAACTCTCTCTAGGTAAAAAATATCTGGCTTGAGCATTTCGCGACCCTAAATTGAACTGACCAAGAGAACCCGCATTTAGGGTAAAACCTGGAGATGAAGTAGTCTTCTCAAGTAAAACTTTTTCTGGCAACTTATCTATGCCTACTTGTCTCATAAATCCATATAATAATACTCTTACTTTATGTTCGTATTCATCTTCTAATTTGCCTCTTTTTCCATCCATAAATTCTCCTAATTCATCCAGAGCTGCCTTATGTACTAAATTATAAGCATGCATAGCATTTTTAGCATCCCTAGCCCACAATGGTAACTCTTCTAATTTTGAGCGATTTATACCTTCATTCATAAATTTATCATTCTAATAATATTATACTATTAAAGCCCTATCTAGAATATGTTCTATTACATGATGCATTTTTACGCCAACAAATTCGCAAGATTGATAAAAATGCGAATCTTTTCTAAGGTCAGGAGAAAAATCAACACCAGTCAAGAAAAAACCTCTTTGAGGATGCAGAACAAAATCAGATTTTAAATAATGTTTTGCGCCAATGTGTCTATGTAATTCTTTTGCGAGATTAATTAGTTTTTCTTTTTCCAAAGATGAAAAACCAATCTCGCCGAGTCTGAGTGAATTTCCAAAAGTATTGCCAAGCGGAAAAGTATAAAAATCTTTCCCTCGAAATTTTGGCATAGAATGCACCGATGCAATTTTACCGGAAATAAATTCTTCAACCAAGACACTTTTTTCGTGCGCTACTACATCTTCTATTGCGGATATTAATTCTGGAAAAGTTTTTGCCAAATGTATGCCTTCATTTGAATCGGGAGTATAAGACCTCACAATCCATGGCGCCGGAAATTTATTTAAAATCTCTTTTGCTTTTTTAATAGAATATTCATTAATTGAACCATCTCCGCCAGAGGCGGATCCGCCTTGGGCGGAAAAATCTTTTTGATACAGAGGCAGAACTATAGACCTGGGCATTTGAACTCCGATACTTTTTATGTGCGCTTTTAACATATCACTACTATTTTCTAGAGCTCCCAAAAAAGATCCATTTTCAACACTTGGAATAGATAAATTATCTAAAGTTATGGACAAATTGGGATGCTGGGAAGTATTCCAAGCTACGTCGATTTTGCGCATCAAATCTGCGGGACTTATTGGCATGCCATTAATATGCCAATCACCTTTCTTGTCGATTAAAATATCAACAATTTTATACTTATCAGATAAATTTTCAAAAATATGTGAAATAATATCTCCGCCTTTTTGTAGAGAAGATTCATAATGTTTCCCTGCTCCACCCCTCAATATACCTACTCTAATTTTATCTTTTTTTCGCTTATTCTCCATACTTAAATAATTATATCACAAAAAAAATACCCCACTTACGCGAGGTATTTTTATTTATGCTGTGCTTTGTTTTGTTTCGTTCTTTTTAAACTTTTTTAATGCATGTCTTTCCACGCTTGCCAGATTGTTTTAAGTTCAAACAAACTATTGTGTCGTCAATTGAGCGACACAATACCGACTCAATAAGTCCGACCAAATCTTGGTCTGAGTCCTCCGCCTAAGGCGGAGGACTCTCACTGTACAAATAAATTTGTGACAATGGGACGATTTTCAAATTGAATTATTCCACGAGCAGCTTCCGCTACCCGTGCCTTGTTACGACTTAGTCCCTGTCACCGAGCTTACCTTAGGCCCCACTTATGTGGAGATTTCGGGTACTCCCGGCTCCCTTGACTTGACGGGCGGTGAGTACAAGACTTGAGAACGTATTCACCACAGTTTAGCTGACCTGTGATTACTAGCAATTCCAGCTTCATGGAGTCGAGTTGCAGACTCCAATCCGAACTGAGGCCGCTTTTGAACGATTAGCTCAGAGTTGCCTCGTCGCTGCGCGTTGTAACGGTCATTGTATTATGTGTGTAGCCCAGGGTATCAAGGGACATGCTGACCTGGCGTCATCCTCTCCTTCCTCCCAGCCCCAATTTTTCAAAATAAGTTCTAAAAAATATTTGTCTGAAAGACAAAATTTTCTTTGCAATACATGCTCAACGTAAAATTACGCTAAACAGAATATTGTCTTAAAAAATTGGGGCTGGGCAGTATCGTGTGACACTTGTAACACACAACGAGGGTTGCGTTCGTTACCCCACTTAAGGGAACAATTCAAACCACGAACTGACGACGGCCATGCATCACCTGCCCTAGAGTCTTGCGAGGCCCCGCGTTTCTGCGGGCTTTCACTAGGATTTCTAACCCTGGTAAGGTTCTTCGTTTACCATCGAATTAAACCACATAATCCACTGCTTGTGCAAGTCCCCGTCTA
>MFTY01000026.1:0-833 GCA_001785515.1 Candidatus Nomurabacteria bacterium RIFCSPHIGHO2_02_FULL_35_13
AGCTTTGAAAAAGCTGAATCTTTTTTCTGTAGCTGATTTACTTTTTCACTTCCCCGTCAGATACAGCGATATAAGCGAAGCAAAAAAAATAGCGGAATTAGTTCCCGGTGAAGTAGCGACAGTTTTTGGGAAAGTTTCAAAATTAAAAACCAAAAAAGGATTTCGTTCTAAAATTCCGATGGGTGAAGGCGAGATAGAAGATTTGTCCGGAAAAATAAAAATCATTTGGTTCAATCAGGCCTATATGGCAAAAATGATTCATTCTGGAGAAGATGTAAAACTAACCGGACACGTGACAAAAGGAAAATACGGTTTGTATTTGGCAAATCCAGAGTTTGAAAAAGCCCTGGATGTGTCCATTGATTCTCACGATTCTTTATTTACCAAAGAAAATACAGAGAATAAAGGATTCTCTTATCCTATTTATCACGAAACAAGAGGCATAACTTCCAAATGGTTTTATCACGCTTTGGAAAAAATATTAAGAGATAAAACTCTGGATAACATGGAGGATTATATTCCGGAAGATATTTTAAAAAAATATAATTTGCCGACGCTTAAAACATCCTTAATTTGGATTCATAAACCAAAAAATTCGCGCGATGCAGAATCTGCGCGAAAAAGATTCGCTTTTGAAGAAGTTTTTTGCATTCAACTGGAACGCCAGCACGATAAATTTGAATACAGGAAAAATAAATCTTTCCAAATCAAAACTGAACTTCCTAAAATTTTGAATCCCCGAGGGTCCCACTCCGAAGGAGAAGGGCGCAGGGGTGAAAAATTTCAGGAAGTTCAGTTTGGAGCCGACATAAATCAATTTCTGTCTCGTTTCC
>MFTY01000026.1:906-2244 GCA_001785515.1 Candidatus Nomurabacteria bacterium RIFCSPHIGHO2_02_FULL_35_13
GTCCAGACTTCTTGAAGGCGATGTTGGAAGCGGAAAAACCGCGGTAGCGGCTACGGCTGCATATACTGTCGTAAGGCAAAGTCCGAATGGGCAAAATTTCGGCAACTTGCAGGTAGCTTACATGGCGCCGACAGAAATCCTGGCAGCCCAACACTTTGAATCTTTTATCCAATACTTTAAGCACTTGCCAATCAATGTGGGACTCATTACCGGCTCTGGTTGTCGTAAATTCCCTTCCAAAGTGAATCCTTCCGGTTGGACCGATATATCAAGAGCGCAGTTATTAAAATGGACGGCAAACGGAGAAATACCGATTTTAATAGGCACGCACGCTCTCATCCAAAAATCCGTTAAATTCAAAAATTTAGCGTTAGTGGTAATAGATGAACAGCACCGATTTGGAACGGCGCAAAGAAGAAAATTAGTACGCAAGGATGGCCTTGCTCCTCATTTGCTTTCTATGACAGCCACGCCTATTCCTCGCACTCTCGCGCTGACAATTTACGGAGATTTGGATTTATCTCTTTTAGATGAAATGCCAGCTGGAAGGAAACAAATAATTACAGAAATTATTACTCCTGCTAAGCGGGGTGAAACTTATGAAAAAATCAAAGAGGAATTAAAAAACGGCAGACAGCTTTATGTCATTTGTCCGAGAATAGAAGAACCTGACCCCGAAAAAGAAATGGCAGTTCAAGCAAAGTCCGCAATAGCTGAAGCAAAACGTCTGAAAAAAGAAATTTTCCCTGAATATGAAATCGGCGTGCTTCATTCAAAAATGAGTAAACAGAAAAAAGAAGAAGTAATGAAAAATTTTGTTAGTGGAAAATTAAATATTCTTTGCGCGACTTCCGTGGTGGAAGTCGGGGTAAATGTAGAAAATGCGACAATCATAATTATAGAAGGCGCAGAAAGATTCGGTCTTGCCCAGCTCCATCAGCTTCGCGGGCGAGTAATCAGAAGCAATTATCAGGCATATTGTTATGTTTTTGCGGATGCAAAAAGCCAAAAAACTACCGACAGATTAAAAGCGTTAAAAACTGCGAAAAATGGTTTTGAATTAGCGGAGTTAGATCTTACTCTTCGTGGTGCTGGAGAACTTGGTGGCACAAAGCAATGGGGCATTTCCGATTTGGGAATGGAAGCTATAAAAAATATAAAAATGGTGGAAGCCGCCCGCACCGAAGCTATCCGCCTGATTTCCGAAGACCCCGAACTATCAAAATATCCCCTGCTGAAAAATAAAGTAAGAGAAAAGGTTTCAGAATTCCATTTCGAATAAAAAGCCGGAGACCTGCCCGCGATGCTTACAGCATAGCTGTTGCAGACGAGGTTTCA
>MFTY01000026.1:2321-3243 GCA_001785515.1 Candidatus Nomurabacteria bacterium RIFCSPHIGHO2_02_FULL_35_13
TATTATACCGTGAGCAATAATTATCTTATCATATTCTTCTTGTTCCAGAGTTTCAACTTCAACAAGTTTATTTGCAATCGCATCAAGCACTTTTTTATGTTCAGTCAAAACTTTTTCGGCTGATTTTATTCCGTCATTTATAATTCTTGAAACTTCAGAATCAACTTTAGTGGAAACTGTTTCAGAGTATCCTTCTTCTCTGACTTCGCCCCAAGCTAATTTCCCGCCTTCATTTCCCAAAGTAACCGGACCGATTAAATCCGACATTCCCCATCTGGTTACCATGGCGCGAGCTAAATTTGTGGCGACTTGCAAATCGCTTGATGGACCAGTGGTAATATCGCCGAAAATCATTTTTTCAGCAACATATCCGCCCAAAGACATCGCAATATCATCTATAAATTCTTTTTTGGATTGAAGTCGTCTTTCTTCAAGAGGTAATTTCAAAGTATATCCTCCGGCATTGCCACGAGCAATAATGGACACTTTATGAACCGGGTCGGCATAAGGAAGCACTGATGCGACGAGAGCATGCCCTGCTTCGTGATATGCGGTAATTTCTTTTTCTTTCTTGGAAAGCAGATGACTTTTTCTCTCGGGCCCAAGCATAACTTTTTCAATAGCGCGAATCAAATCAAATTGAAAAACTTTCTTGCGATTTTCTCGCGCCGCCAATATCGCTCCTTCGTTCATTAACGAATACAAATCCGCGCCGGAAAATCCGGGCGTTCGTTCGGCAATTAATTTCAAATTAACATCTTCAGCCAATGGTTTTAGTTGCGCATGGATATTTAAAATCTCTTCGCGGTCTATGCGGTCCGGTAAATCAAGAAGAACTTTTCTATCAAATCGTCCCGGACGAATCAGAGCCGGGTCTAGCACATCCGGTCTATTAGTAGCTGCCATGACAATCACTTTTTCA
>MFTY01000026.1:3468-4460 GCA_001785515.1 Candidatus Nomurabacteria bacterium RIFCSPHIGHO2_02_FULL_35_13
AACGGGACTCCCGCCTCGCCCGCTACGGCACGCGCGAGTAATGTTTTTCCTGTCCCCGGAGCGCCGGTTAGAATCACTCCTTTTGGAATTCTGGCTCCGATATCCAAGAATTTTTTAGGATTTTTCAAAAAATCAACAATTTCTTTTAATTCTTCTTTTGCTTCCTTGCATCCGGCAACATCTTTAAAAGTCACTTTATTATTTTTATCATTCGGGTCAGTAATACGGGCTTTGGACTGTCCGAAAGAAAAAGCTTGCATACCCGCGCCTTTGACTTGGCGTGAAAGATACCAAAAGAAAAATATAATAAAAATAATCGGCAAAAGAAAAGGCAATAGATTCATAATCCAATACCCGAATCCGCTTTCATTTTTTACTTCTATATTTGTTTTGGTTAAAGCTTCCGGTTTTACTCCATAATTAAAAAGAGTCTGCGAAAGAGAAGATTCAGTTTCTTTTTTGGAAGTTTTTATTTCGTCGTTTTTATATGTAATTGTCAGTTTTTCTCCCGCAACTAAAATACTTTTGACTTCCCCAGCCGAAACGCTTTTAGCCAAATCAGAGATAGAAATTTCAGGCACATTTTGGGGATTGCCGGATATCAATAAATAAAGAGCCGTAATGGTCATAAAAATCAAAACAGACCCGAGCATATTGCCTGAAAATTTAGGGTTTTCTTTCCTCTTTTTGCCTTTATTTTTTACGTCTTTTGAGTTCAAAAAATTGAAATCCATAATTCACCATCATAGCACAAAAAACCTAAAAATTAAAATTAAAAATTAAGTTCTAATTTAATCTAGCTAAATCTTCAAGATAAAGATTCCGTGCTTTTTTAACTATTTCTTCACATTTATAAATAAAAGTATCAATAAGTTGGTTAAAATCTTGTTTCGTTTTTGAACCAACAGAATCAATTTTATTATCTTTTATAATTTCTCCCATTTGAGTAATAATTTCTTTAGATTGGTCTAAAAGGTGGGTTCTAAATGATT
>MFTY01000026.1:4520-7455 GCA_001785515.1 Candidatus Nomurabacteria bacterium RIFCSPHIGHO2_02_FULL_35_13
TTTTTCAAAGATAGAACTTTCTTCTGACCAAACATTTATTATATTAAAATCAGGAGCGGAAAGAACTCCAAAAAGTTTAGTCGTGATATCATCCATTTTTTTAGAAAGTATATCCATTTTCTTTTTTGCTTCTGGTAATAAATTTTCTAAATCTTTTGAATGAGTCTTACAAATATCTACAACCAATAAAAGAGTAACTGCACCTTCTGCTTTTACTTCTTCAATTAGAGAATCAAACCCCGCTGGTCTAGTGCTAAGGTTTTTTATTTCTGCTATTTTTGCTACATAATTATCAATTACAGATTGTAATTCTTTTTTAAGATTATTACCGGATTCAAAATTGTCATCTTGTATTCCTTCATTCATAGAAATATTTATATTTAACTTGTAATAACAATACTATACTTTTAGTATACTACAAAATGAATATCTACTGGGGAAAACTGGTCACAGATAATTTACTCATCAACATGTTTAGATAGTTTTGTTGAAATATTTTTATTATATAAATCTATCAATTTTTCTTTTTTATCTCTACGCCATTTTTTAATTTGAATTTCTCTTTTTCTAGCTTCCATTAAAGTATCATACTCCTCAGAAAAAACCATAGAAAATTTTGCTTTACCTTTTGTAAATTCTGCACCCATTTTTGAATTATGATAAAAAAGTCTGTTTTTAAGATCTTCTGTAATACCAACATACAGTTTATCAAAATCATTTTTTATCATATATACAAAATACATAGATATATTTTAACATATATGCCCTTCGACCCTCGCCTGCGGTAAGCGCAGTCGAACCGCTCAGGGCACTTGCCTCTAAAAACCTACTTTAATGGTTATATTTTTTGCTGTGGCTTGCCACGAGCGAGCAATATATGAAAGTATATTGCGAGTCGAGTGGAGATGGCGGAAATTGAATCCGCGTGCAGAAGGTTTTTGCAAAAAAATCTACATGTGTGGCGCGTTTTTGTTTTAGATTAAAAAATTATTAAACGAGCAAAATATTTTTTAATCGATTCCCTTTGTTTTGGAAAAAAGTCAGGACATCTCTTTTCCTATCCCGATAATATTATGCCCAGCTCTCATATATCGGAAGTCTATGAGAAGGACATCAGCTTACGCCGAAGCGGAAACTGAAGCGAAAGCAAAGTCCGCCGAACCGAAGTAAGGAGAAACAATTGTTTTCACTTTAGAAGCTAATTTTGCAATTAACATTTGAACGAATTTTAACGAGATTACGTCCATTCTCGACATGCATCTTTACATTAGACCCACTGTCTATGCCTTGCATCCCCCTAAAACTTTTTACTTTGTAAAAAGTTCGGGCGATCCGCCCTTGGCGGATTTAGCCATATTTTAATCATAACCTATTTTGTTTAAATACTCTCCTAAAATTTTTCTTTTAAATTTTCCAGACCATAAACTTTTTAAAAATCTTTCTCTATTAAATGCTTCAGCTTCGTCCTCGAATTTTTCAGAATGAATAATAATTAAAGGAATTCTATTTTTCGTAGCTGTAACTTTTCCAGAATTATGTTCTTTAATTCTATCTTCTAAATTACTTGTGCAACCAACATAAAGCTTATGATCTTTTTGACTATATAGTATGTAAACAAAATAGGTCATGATTCAGTTTTCAACGTTCTTTATATTCACGCCTAATTTCGCGGTCTGTATCACGTTTCTTAATACTTTCACGTTTGTCATGTTTTTTCTTTCCTTTAACCAAAGCAATTTCTACTTTGATTTTTCTGCCTTTATTATACACTGAAATCGGCACTATTGTCAAACTTTTATTTTTTTCACTGCCCGCAAGTGTAGCTATTTCTTTTTTTGTAAGTAAAAGTTTTTTATTTCGGAGCGGGTCATAATCTTTAGACGTATTGTTGGGCTGATAAGGAGGAATATTGGAATTTATTAAAAACACCTCTCCTCCCCTAACAACGACAAAAGCGCCCTCCAAAGACATTCTTCCACTCCTAATAGATTTAACTTCCACGCCTAAAAGCTCAATACCCGTTTCGTATTTTTCTAAAATTTCATAATTAAATCTTGCTTTTCTGTTTTCAGCATAATGAGCCATATTTATATATTACCATTTGAAGTAATCAATAAAAAGCTCTTTTCTTATAAAATTTATATGATAATATATACGAATATGCCAATAAAACCCGAATTTAATGTTTCCGGATACAGAGGAATATGGGGGCAAACTTTAAATGACGAGATAGTTACAAAATATACTAAAGCTTTTGCTCGTTTCACCAAAGAAGATTCAGGAAAAGAAAATCCGACTATTTTAATCGGACGCGACGGGCGCGAAAGCGGTCCAGAAATCAGAAAAGTGATTATTCGAGAATTAGAAAATCTTGGAATTAATGTTATTGACGGAGATATTTTACCAACACCCACAGTTTTATTTTCTGTCCGTAAACATAAATACGACGGCGCTATTATCATAACCGCCTCGCATAATCCCATAGAATATAACGGTTTTAAACTTGTTAATAAAGAAGCCCTTTTTACCATAAAAGAAGAAGTGGAGAAAATAAAAAAATATTATGCCAATTCCTAACTTTACAAAAGAACACGCCGAACAAATTTTAACTCACGTTGATGTAGAAGCAATTCGCGCTAGAAAATTTAAGGTGGCTGTTGATATGATAAATGCTTCTGCCTGCATGATGGACCCTTATCTTTTTGAAAAACTTGGAGTGGAGTTGATACCCTTAAATAATATCCCAGATGGAAAATTTACTCATATGCCTGAACCTAAAAAAGAAAATTTAAGTGATATAGCAAATTTAGTTAAAGAGTCTAGGGCTGACCTTGGTTTTGCCCACGACCCTGACGCTGACAGACTTGTGATTATTAATGAAAAAGGAGAAGTAATTTCCGAAGAATATGGTTTAGCTTTTGGAGTAGAAAATGTT
>MFTY01000027.1 GCA_001785515.1 Candidatus Nomurabacteria bacterium RIFCSPHIGHO2_02_FULL_35_13
TAAAAAGCACCGAAGGGTCATTTTCGGGAACCAAAGAAGAAGATGGTATTATTTTATGCCCGCGAGCCTCAAAAAATTTTAAAAATCTTGACCTAATTTCACTTGATTCCATATATAAATTAACTATTTCGTTCCTCTTTAATTAAATTCTCATCGGAGATTTTTCTTATTGGTTTCTCAATAATACCCAAAAGAATAAAAATTAAAAGCACTAAAACAGTTGAAACAATTGCAAGACTAAAAAGCCCAAACCCAGCAGCCATGCCTATACCGGCAGTAACCCAAAGCCCCCCAGCCGTGGTAAGACCTAGAAGCCTATTGCCCTGTAGAATTATTGAACCAGCGCCCAAGAAACCGATACCAACTATTATTTGTGCGGCAACCATTGTGGGATTGAATCCCGGAAGATTTATATATTTCTCCGCCATTGCTTCAGAAAATATTACAAAAAGAGCTGCGCCCATGGCAACAAGAGCATGTGTTTTCATTCCAGCCTCTTTGTGCACCCAAATACGCTCAACCCCAATAAGCATACCTAATATAATCGCTATAATTAATTTTAAAATTACATCTCCATTTTCTATAAAAAATTGTTCCATATATAGATTATATAACAACTCCTCCGCCTAGACAAATGTTCTTATCGTATATGACACAAGATTGACCGGAAGCGACCAGCACAGGTTTTTTAAAAATTATTTCTGCTTTTGTTTTATTAACTATTTTAATTTTACACGGTAAAAATTCGCTATGATAACGAATTTGGGCCGTGTATTGTTTATTTGGTTTTGGAGTTTCAAAAATCCAGTTTGTATTTTTTAGATTCAAATAGGAATTCAGAAGATTTTTTGAATTTCTATTTTCTAAATTTTTTAGATTTTTGTTTTGAGATACGTATAAAACATTCTTTTTTGTATCTTTGCCCGTTATATAATATGGCCCATCGTTTGGATTTTTTTTAGTAATAGTAAAACCATGTCGTTCCCCTAGTGTATGAAAAAAAACTCCATCATGATACCCTATTTCTTCTCCTTTTTCATTCAGTACTTTTCCTTTTTTTTCTTTAATATAGTGTTTTAAAAATTTCTTTAAATCCACTGCGCCTAAAAAACATATACCTTGGCTGTCTTTTTTTTCCGCAACCGGTAAATTGAATTTCTTGGCAAGTTTACGAACCTCAGTTTTTTTAAGATGGCCAATTGGAAATAAAATTTTCTTTAATTGTTCTTGCTTCAATGTCCAAAGAAAATAACTTTGATCTTTTGATGGATCATTTGCTTTAGAGAGCTCAACCTTGACCCTTCTGATTTTGAGCTTCCCGAGGGTCCCGCCTCTGTAATCAGAGGAAGGGCGCAGGGACGAAAAATCAGAAGGGTCAAGGTAAGAGCGAGTGTAATGCCCAGTCGCAACAAAATCGGCTCCCATAGAAAGGGCTTTTTTGAGAAATGCGCCAAATTTAACTTCTTTATTGCACATCACATCCGGATTAGGCGTTCTGCCAGCTTTATATTCCGCAATCATATAATCCGCAACTTCTTTTTTATATACTTCTTCTAGATTAAAAGTTAAAAATGGAATATCTAGATGAGCTGCTACACGCATAGCGTCTAGACGTTCTCCTTCTTCGTTGCATTCTAAAAAATCAGGATGCCAGGTGCGTATAAAAACTCCAATGACTTCATAGCCTTGTTTTTTTAATAACGCCGCAGAAACAGCGCTATCCACCCCTCCTGAAAGTCCTATAAAAACTACTTTTTTCTTATTCATATTTTTATTTATAAACTCAAATATAATATTTTTGCCGGTACGGATTTTTTGAAGCTTAAAAAATCCTGAAATTCTCGGCTCGTCAGCCTCGAAACCCCTTAAAAACATTATATTTGAGTTTATAATTCCATCAGCTTTTTGTAAAGTTCGAAAGTTGCGTAAGCGTCTGAGAGAGCGCTGTGCGGATGTTCATTTTTTATATCAAAATGTTTGCATAATTCACGCAGAGAAAAATGTGTGATACTTGGTTTTCTATGCAATTTAGCCCAAGCGATGGAAATCGTATCAAGTTTATGATAATACATGTTATTTTTAATTTTAGTTTTTGCAAAAGCATATTCCAAAAATCCAGAATCAAAAGACACATTTTGTCCAATCATTATACAATCTTTAACTTTTTTAGATAAAATTTTCATACTGTCATCTAATTTTTTGGCATTTTCCCAATCAATAGAATCGTAATGAATAACTTTAAGAGCCACAGGGTCGCCATTTTCTATATGCTCTGGTTTTATTTTTAATTCAAATTTTTCAATTATTTCAAGTTTGGGCGTGGTTATAACGCAACCGATTTCAATAATCTCGTGTTTTATCACATCAAGCCCGGTAGTTTCTATATCTATAAAAGCTAAATTATGTTTACGCATCCCAGTACTAAAATTTTATTAATAATCTTTATTCTTATGTCCCGTAATCAAAAATTTAGTACGGGACAAGTATTATTTCAAATATTTCCTTATGTTCATCTGATGCTCCGTAAAAGTTTTGGCATAATGAATATTTCCTTCTTTGTCATGTAAATAGTAAAGATAGCTCGAAATCTTGGGGTATATGGCGGCTTCTATAGCTTTTAAGCCAGGGTTAGAAATAGGATTTTCCGGTAATCCTTTTGTTTTATAGGTGCTGGGTTCCGCATCTACTTGAAGGGGAATACCTTTAGCAATTCTTTTCCATAAAATTCCTGAAATAAATTCTCTGTCAATATCCCCCTTTGACTCTTTCTCAATTATAGAAGCCATAATTATAATTTCTTTTTCAGTTTTACCGGATGATATTATTTGGGGACGAATAGGCGATATTTTTTTCTCAAAATTATCACTTATGGAGCGCAATACATCTTGTTCGCCGTCTGTGGTGAGAAAGAAATAAGTATCTGGAAAAAGGTATCCTTCTTTTTTTATTGCTTCCAACAAAAATATATTTTCATTGAAATTCGTTAATTTTAAATCAAAAGCTTTTGAAATATCAGACACATTAAAACCTTCTGGAATTGTCACTTTAATTGGTGCCAAATGTCGTTCACCCTTGGATAAACGCCTGGCAACTTCAAAAATAGAGAGTTTATCTTCAAATAAATAATCTCCTGTTGCTAAATATTTTTCACCGCCGAAAATTATTACAAAAGTTTCAAAAACAACTCTTGAACGAATTATATTATTTATTTCTAAATCTTTGGAAACAGACCTCAAACTTGCTCCTTCTTTTATATTTATAATAATTCCTATCGGAAAATTTTTTGGCGCGTTAAAAAACAAAAAAAATATTAACACCAAAAATGCGGTTATACTCAAGGCATAAAAAACAATTTTTTTTTGAAAAAAATCTAATTTAAAAGAATTATTGACCTCTAAAGCTGGATCATTCAACGGTGGTAAATTTTCCATAAATTATATAGGTAAATTGGTTGGTGGAGAGGCTTCTTTTGATTCTATACGTTCGAGAGTAGGAACTTTCAATATCTGACCAGGGAAATGCCATAAGGTAGCTAATTCTTCAGTGTTCATAACATTAGTGTGATGATGCATAAAATTGGGAAAGATAAATGGTGAAATTGGCCAAGGAAAGCGAATCTTGTGTCGCATGGGTGGATGAAAAAATTCTCGTTCTCTGTATTCTAAAAGCATTCTGTCTGATAAGCGCGTAATAGTAGCCCTGGTGGCAGGTATAAAAGAAGAGAGAGAGCGTTCTCCTGAAGCAAAAGCATCCGCCTGAGTGGAATTTATACGACTAAGTTCATTTGAGTACGGCGCAGCATACTGACGAAATATTAGACGTATATTTCTTCTATTACTCATATTAAACAGTTCCCTTTTAGCAACATAACAAATTCTGATTCCAGTATCAAAACCAACTTTTAAGAATTTTCTAGCCGCAGATTTTATCATTTCATCCATGAAAGCAGGAGCGCGGATTTCTTTTGAAAAAGTTCCTGGCTTAACTGGATTTGGGTTAAAACGTGTAAATTCTGCAAGAGCTTTTCTGACCATTAACTCCGACTCTTTTACCCAATCATGAGTCTTAGTAAATAATCCCGCATGTTCTGGGAATTTTTTCTTTGAAGGAGTGACAACAATTTGCATCCACATTTGTTCTCCTTTTCCTATTGAACCGAAAAGTTCTATCACTGGAGAAATTGGGTCAACTTTAAATTCTTCTTTCGGGTCCTTGTCTAAACCAAAATCAATATAAGTTTTTATAGGATATGCATCAGGTTTTGTAAATTTAAATTCACATCCCCATAAATTATATTTACTATCTAAGGTAATTTTATCAACTGCTAGAGTGTAATCTTCCACTTCCTTTACCTGCGCTTGAGGATATTGCGCATACATTTGAGTTTCAACCAAACCTTTCACACGCGAAGGGGTGCGAATATAAAAATGGACCTGTCCATCAATAGATACTATTTCTAAAGAAAACCAAAACCAAACTGCACCCTGCCAATATGATTCAATTCCACTTTTATAACTAAAATGATACAAAGCGCTGGTAAAGAAAAGTTCCATGGCCTTGGGAGACCTTAAAACATCTCGTGGAGGAACTATTTCAAGTAAAACCCATTCTATGCCGGAAATGAAATTGGCTTCTACGTAATGAAGCCAAAAAGCATGAGCAGTATAAGCAAGAACTGCCGTACCAAGAACAGGCAAAAGACCTAAGAATATTTTATAAACCCAAAAAGCCACTATATCAACTTTTAAAACAAAGTAACCCAGAATCAACAAAATAAGCAGAGGCCAAAACTGTTTAACTTCTTTAATAAAACTATCCATGCTTATATTTTAGTATAAAATATAAGTAAAGTAAATCTACGCTAGGACATAAAGACCATTCTTGTTTTTCTTAAAATATTTTGAATTTACGAGGTTTACCAGAATAGTATTCTTTTTAAAATACCTTTCTTTCATTACCCTTTCAACTATATCATCTTTTGAAAGAGGACCTTCTCTTTTTAAAATATCTGAGATAACTTCTCGAGCAATGCCGGTTTTATATCCCCATTCTGCCAATGCGTAAAGACCGCGGCCGACAAGAACAAATCTAGGGTCTTTTATAAGTTCATTATGGCAAGTGGCATAGTGTGTCTTTCGGTTAAAAGTTTTGGAAATAGCATCTGCAACTTCTTTAAAATGCATCGGCGAACCATGTTTTCTCATAACAAGAAAAGCGTAATCTTTTACTCCGCGAGTGCGAACATTTGGTGAACTTGATTTACCCCATTCACCTAGCGGATTTTTAGAAATAGTTTTAGACATAGAAAGCCATCTTCGAGCTATTTCTTCATTTCTATATTGCTCCGCTACTTCTTTCATTTGCTCAAGAAACTTTTTAATCATTTCCGTTTCTAATATAAGGTCTTCATCATTTAAACTTGCATAAAGCTTCTTTAAAGAATCATGAACTTTTCCAGCCATTTCATCATCAACACTCCAGCGAGTTTTAAAATGTTCGTCTTCACGATGTTTTTTAAAAAAGTCTCCTAACTCCAAATAAAAATGAATGTGATTTTGAGTATTTTTATCTTTTGATATGTGAGATAAAAAATCATGTTCGCCAACGATTGAACCCAAAGAATACATTAATTGTTTAAGTTCGTCAAAAACTGTCTGAGCTTCTTTATAAGCGCCAGACTTTTTAATCAAAATTAAGGCCGCATCTTCTATTTGGCGAACACGCTCTCTTGTAATATTGTATTTTTTACCAATTTCTTCGAGAGTTTTCTTTTCTGCGTCAACAGTCAAACCAAAGCGATTCATTATGACATCGCGTGTACGGTCTTGAAGATGAGAAGTTATATTTTTAGTTATTTGTTTGGGTTTGAAAGATATTGTTGACATAAATTTTGCGAAATAATTTGTTGGTCAGACATTAAATTTTATATTTATATAATACACCTATGTTAACTTAATGTCAACTATTTTTTCTTTGCGCTTTTACCCTATCAATTTCAGTCAAATATTTTTTACGAATTCTCACCGACTTTGGGGTAATTTCTAAATATTCATCACCGTTCATAACCTCAAGGCCTCGTTCGATACTTAAAACAAAAGCAGGGTTTAAATAAATTGCTTCGTCAGTGCCCGAAGCTCTCATATTGGTAAGTTGTTTTCCTTTGGTAGGATTTACCGACATATCGTCTCCTTTTAAAACATTGCCAACAACCATTCCTTCATATACTTCCGTACCATGCTCAATATACATTATACCACGTTCCTGTAAATTTGCAAGTGAAAAAGCCACGGCCTTACCTCCTACAATGGAAACCATAGAACCATATTCACGCTTTTTTATTTCGTTTGCATATTCCCTAAAACCCGTAACTCGTGAAGACATTATACCTTCCCCTTTTGTGTCTATTATAAATTCTCCACGATAGCCCAACAATCCGCGCGTTGGTATATCAAAAACGACCCTCGCTATATCTTCTTTCTCCATCATATCTTTCATTATGCCTTTTCGTTTACCAATTTTTTCTATAACTGCTCCAGAAAATTCCATCGGAACATCAATTACTAATTCTTCGTAAGGTTCTGTTTTAACACCATCTTTTTCTTTTATAATAACTTCCGGCTGAGAAACTTGCATTTCAAATCCCTCTCGACGCATATTTTCCAATAATATAGCAATATGAAGTTCCCCTCTTCCATAAATCTTAAAAAAACTTGGACCCATTTTGTCTCCTTGGTCTGGAGAAAAATCAACTTTTAATCCGACATTTATTTCTAATTCTTTTTCCAATCTTTCTTTAATTTGTCTAGAAGTGACGAACTTCCCTTCACGGCCCGCAAAAGGAGAATCATTTACCAAAAAATTAAGCGATAAAGTAGGTTCATCGATTGCAATATGAGGCAGTTGCTCAACACTTTCATCTTCACAAATAGTTTCACCAATATAGATATCCGGTATTCCCGCTAGAAGCACGATATCTCCGGATGTTGCAACAGAGGTTTCTTTTCTGTTTATTCCCTCAAAATTGAAAAGTTTTGTTATTTTACCTGCTCGACTTCCTTCTTCTCCTTTTACGTAAACCTGACTGGGAGATGTCATTTTCCCGGAATAAATTCTGGCTATCGCCATTCTGCCCAAATAATTATCATAAGCAAGATTAAAAACCTGAGCAGACATTTTTCCATTTTCATTCAAGAAAGCCGGTGGAACTTTTTCCAATATCACGTCTAAAAGTGGAGAAAGGTCAGAAGATTTGTCATCTAAATGTTTAAAAGCTTTTCCTTCGCGTCCTATCGCATAAACTGTTTCAAAATTTGCCTGTTCTTCATTGGCGCTCAATTCAAAAAATAAACTTAAAACTTCTTCATGCACTCTATGTGGGTCGGAAGCCGGTTTGTCTATCTTATTTATGACAACTATTGGTTTGATTCCCAACTCAAGAGATTTTTTTAAAACAAACCTGGTTTGTGGCATTGGTCCTTCAACCGCATCCACCAGCAAGAGAACTGAATCAACAGCTCGCAATACACGTTCCACTTCTGAGCCAAAATCCGCGTGACCGGGAGTATCCACTATGTTTATTTTTGTTCCTTTATAAGTTATAGAAGTATTTTTTGCATAAATAGTAATACCTCGTTCTTTTTCCAGAGCATTTGAATCCATTGATATTTCTTCATCTTGAAGTCCCCCATTTTGTCTCATCAAAGCATCCGTAAGCGTCGTTTTGCCGTGGTCAACATGGGCGATAATTGCTATATTCCTAATTTCCATAAAATAAAAAAGCCTTGAGGCCTAAATTTGACTACAATAATAACATGCTTTTCTGAAAATAGCAAAGCACTTTTTTATAAAAATAATTTAAGGAGTTGTAACTTAAACTTTTTTGACTTCGGTTCCCTCCCTGACTTTCTGTTTGGTCTTGAGACCGACTACTTTTCCGGCAGAAGCTTTTTCCACTTTCTCGTGGTCGATTTGAAGCGAGCCAACTTCCTGTTCAAAATCGGCACCATGACCTTCAAATTTTATTTTATCGCCAACCTTGAGAGTGGCTTTAAGCTCCACAATGGCAACTCCTAAATTGTCATAATAATGTGTAACTTTTCCGACCTTCATAATATATAATTGTAGCATAAAAAGTTATTTTGTGTTATTTTATATGAACGCGTCGGTGGTAGAGTGGTCAATTACAACAGACTGTAAATCTGTCGCCTTCGGGCTACGCAGGTTCGAATCCTGCCCGGCGCACAAAATTAAAAAGTTCAAGCTTTCGCTTGGATTTTTTAATTTATGTCTCGCCGTGAGGAAGCAAACTGCTTTGCTTCCGTGTAGGGTTCGAAAGGCTTTTTATTATTCGCTTTGCGAATTGAAAAGCACCCGCGCCTGTAGGGCGAGAAATTCCTGCCCGGCACACAATTGACAAATCAATATAAGTATGCTATCATATCATAGAATAGAAAATTGGCTTTATACCAATAACCTTGCCATGAAGTAATCATGGTATGTACATTTAAAGGAGATAACAAATGCAAAGCTCAGCATAGTAGTCTCACATCGTCTTTCACAGGACGAGGCACTCAAGCGCATTAAAACGCTCCTTAGCGAGGTGAAAATCCAGTTCGCTGACAAGATCAGCGATTTGCGTGAGGAGTGGAATGACAACACAGGCAAGTTCAGTTTCTCAGCAATGGGATTTGCCGTGTCCGGCATTCTGACTGTAAATCCGTCAGCGGTAGAACTCTCAGGCAACCTCCCTTTCGCAGTATCATTCTTCAAGGGAAAGATCGAATCCACGATCCGAGAGCGAGCGGAGACTCTGCTCAATTGATGAGTTCTTATCTTATTCACCAAAGGGCTCAACGTTCGCGTTGATCCCTTTTTTTTATTTTTTTTATGCTTTACTTGTAGAATTAGAGCGCATATGAATTGGGCTTTTTATTTTTACTTTTTTAGTTTCAATAAGAAGTTCATTGTTTTTAACAGAAACAAAAACCGTGTCCCCTTTCTTCACACCATTTGAAATAATATGCGAAGCAACGGGATTTAAAATTTTATTTTGAATCAGACGGTTTAATGGACGCGCGCCATAATGCGGATTATATCCTTCCTTCGCCAAATACGAGAGAGCTTCATCAGAAACCTTAAAATCTATATCTTTTGCAAGAAGTCTATCTTTTACTACTTTCATTCTCAAGTTAACTATTTCTTTAATAGCTTCTTCCGAGAGAATATCAAAAACAATAATCTCATCTAGACGATTTATAAATTCTGGTCGGAAATGGTCTTTCATTGCTTCCATAACTTTTTCTTTCATACTGCTGTAATCTTGTTTGTCAGAATTATTAGAAAATCCGATTGATTCCATTTTCTCCACGAACTGCGAACCGATATTTGAAGTGAGAATAATAATTGTATTCTTAAAATTAACTATTCTTCCCTTTCCATCTGTTAATCTTCCTTCATCAATAACTTGGAGTAGCATATTGAAAACTTCAGGATGAGCTTTTTCAATCTCATCAAAAAGTATTACAGAAAATGGGCGATGCCTAACAGACTCAGTGAGTTGTCCCGCTTCATCATAGCCAATATATCCCGGAGGTGAACCAATCAGTTTTGATATTGAATGCTTTTCCATATATTCAGACATATCTACTCGAATAAGCGCGCTGTCATCATTAAACATAAATTGCGCGAGTGCTTTGGTAAGTTCTGTCTTACCGACTCCTGTCGGACCCAAGAATATAAAAGAACCATTGGGCCTGTTGGGGTCTCCTATTCCTGCGCGTGAACGACGAATTACATCGGAAACACGTTTTATTGCTTCATCTTGACCTACTATTCTCTTCTTAAGTTCTTGTTCCATTCTTTGCAACTTTGCGCGGTCTTCTTCAAGCATTTTAGTAAGTGGAATACCGGTCCAGCGCGCTACGACTTCCGCTATATCTTCCGCAGTAACTTCTTCTTTCAAAATTCTTCGAGATTTCTGAAGTTTTTTCAAACGCAAAAGTTTTGATTCCAGGTCCTTTTTTAAAATAGGTATTTTACCATAACGTATTTCAGCAGCGCGGGATAAGTCTGACTTCATTTCAGCATCTTCAGCTAAAAGACGCATCACATCAAGTTCTTTTTTGATTGAACGAATTTCAACAACAGTTTCTTTTTCATTTTGCCATTTTAATTCAAGTTCTTTTGTTTTCTCATGTAAATTTGCTATTTCTTTATCTATTTCTTTTATTCTATTTTTTGTAATTTTGCCGTCTTTCGTGTCATTTTCAATTTCTTTTTTGAGCGCTTCTTTTTCAATTTCCAAACGCATTATTTTTCTATGCGCATCTTCTAAAACAGGAGGTTTGTTTTCAAGCGCAATTTTTAAAGAAGAAGAAGCTTCGTCAATAAGGTCAACTGCTTTGTCCGGCAAGAATCTATTTGTAATATAGCGAGTAGAAAGATTCACCGCTGAAATTATACTGTCATCGGTAATACGAATACCGTGGAAAAGTTCATATCTTTCTTTAAGACCGCGAAGTATGGTAATGGCATCTTCCACACTCGGTTCATCAATATAGACAGGTTGAAAACGACGAGCTAGAGCAGGGTCTTTTTCAATATGTTTCTGATATTCTTTAAGAGTTGTCGCTCCTATCGCTCGTAATTCTCCGCGAGACAATGCGGGCTTTAACATATTTGAAGCATCCATCGTGCCTTCCGAACCTCCTGCGCCAACGATGGTGTGAATTTCATCAATAAAAAGAATTACTTTTCCATCAGCTCTTTCTATTTCTTTCATTATGCCTTTTAATCTTTCCTCAAATTCTCCTCGATATTTTGTGCCGGCTATAAGCGAACCCAAATCAAGAGAAACAAGCTCCTTGTCTTTTAAAGATTCAGGAACATTGTTTTTTGCGATACGTTCTGCGAGACCTTCCACAACTGCCGTTTTTCCGGTTCCAGCTTCTCCTATTAAAATCGGGTTGTTTTTAGTTCTACGAGAAAGTATTTGTATAATGCGCATTATCTCATTGTCGCGTCCGATTACTGGGTCCAACTTGTCCTCTTTTGCCAATTTGGTTAAATTGCGGGTGTATTTTAAAAGTAATTTAAATTTCTTTGGTTCTGTCACATCGGTAATATTTTGACTGCGAAGTTCTTCCAATACTTTCATTACCGAGTCTTTTAGAATTCTAAAGCGCGCTAATATCTCACGCGCTTCCCCTGCAATTTCAAGCATAGCAATAAAAAGATGTTCGGTTGAAACAAAATCATCTTTCATGTATTCTGCCAATTTTACCGAATGCTCTATTACCTGCGCCAAATCAGGATTGAGATAAATTTGATATGCTGGAGAAAGAGTGCTATTAGATTCCGGTGATTCAATTGATTCTAAAATAGAGTCGGTTAAAAACACGGTATCTATTTCCAATTTATCTAAAATAGAATTCACCATGCTTTCTTCTTGTAATAAAAGCGCAGCAAGCAGATGAAGAGAAGAAACGTGATTCTGTCCACGTTCAATTGCAAGCTCGTGAGCTTTTTTAATTGCGTCTTTTGATTTGGTTGTAAATTTATGAAGTGGTGGCATATAAATAAGTTACAAAATTTAAATCTGTCTGCCGGTGGGCAGGATTATAAAATTATTTTTATGGTGTCGTTGTTTTAGGTGTTCCTAAGGCCTCAACAATAGAACTAATTGGCGCGAAAGATGCAGCATCACCAGATAAAGCTATGCCTAATGCTTCCCCGTCTAAATCAAGCACTAATCCTCCCGCATTTGATTTTGTGACACTAATTTTCATATCTTTATTCCCTTCAAAAATAAAAGAAGATATAGTGCTACCTAAAACTATAATTTTCTGTCCAATTTTTATTGTGCTTAAATCTCCAAAAGCTGGTAAGGTAAAAGCAATTTTATTTTTTTCATCAAGTGGCGCTCCTATCTTTAAAAGTGAAAAACCATTTTGAGAAGAAGAAAAATCTGCTCTAAACTTTCCGCTATCATTTTTTACATAATAAACACCACCTCCAAACACAAGTGAACCGTCAGCCACGATAATACCTTCCGTAGAAACCGCAAATCCTTGACCGGCAGAAACTTCGATGATTCTTCCATCTACATCTTGTGCATCTTTGGTTATAAAAAAAATAGCTGATTTGTTTTTAGCAAGAGCATCTACTACTAAATCCTCTTCCTTAACTACTACGGTTTGCACTGTGGTTTTACCCTCTACTTGCTGAATTTTTTCAACCGTTTGTTTAATAACACGATTGATAGGCACAGTCACTGAAGAAGGCGCTTGTTGCATTAAAGTCACTGTCGTAATGCCTGTCGCAATTGAAGTAATGAAGGAAAGCAATATTGCAAGCATTATGAGTTGTGGTTTATTTAAATCTTTTATGTCCATGCATCAATTATACCACTTTTTCAATTTAAGCAAAATTTTAGACAAAATCTTGACCGTATAGTCAATATCAGCTTTAGTCGTTTCTTTACCTAAGGAAAAACGCAATCCGCCAATTTCAATATTTGATTCAGGATGTATTGCCTTTATGACATATGAGCCTTCTGAGTGTGAACTTTTACAAGCGCTTTTTGAAGACG
>MFTY01000028.1 GCA_001785515.1 Candidatus Nomurabacteria bacterium RIFCSPHIGHO2_02_FULL_35_13
TCTTTTATAACGACAAGTGTAGCAAAAATGCGGAATGGGAATATTTTCTCGCTGATAAAACACAAACTCTGCGGGAATAATATTGTAATTTTTCTCGCAGTTTTCACATTTTAATATTTCTTTTGTAATAGAATCTGAAACATCTTTTATGTTGTCAGGAATATTTTCTGGAGACACTGTTTCTTTGCCATAAGTTCCCGGTAAGTTATCTTCCCAACTAAAACCCCTTTTAAGAGCCTCTTCTTTAGTAAGCGGAATATACGTTTGAGCGTGAGATTCATTATAGCAAAAAGGAGAAAACTTGTTGGGAAAAAATTCTCCATATTCTCCGGTTTTTTTCATATGTTCTATAATTTTTTCTTTCAATTTTAAATATTCCTCTTTTGGATACTTTTTATTAAAAATCATATAACTCCCCTTCTTAATACCACAACAACCGAATAAATTGTTGCTGTTATGACAAGAATCGCAATACTGTATATCGTTATTGTCGTAAGATAAATGAGAAAATAAAATATTATAAGAACGGGTTATGGCATGAGATTCATATAAAAGTTCACAACTAAAACCAGTGTGGCACACATCCATAGAATTTTTAACATCAGGAATAATAATTCCATATTTTGAATCTTCTACTTCGTTTGAATCAAAAACCTGATTTGCATTTCTAGAATTATAAAGCATATTACCAGAAGAACTTACAGTATTTTCCATCACTACAAATCTATGCAATGCTTTTTCTCTCATCAAAATCATAAATTTCTCAAATAAATTTTTTCTTGCTTTATATGAAGATAAGTTAAATTCTTTTATTTTTTTATCATATTCTTCTTTCGAGTATTTCTCGTTTAAAATCATATAATTCTGATTTCTTAAGTTATATGACAAAAAGCAATTCTGGCAATTACGCAAATCATAACAATAAAAACAGTTAGTGCAATCTTTTAAAAGTATGGAAAATTGGCAACGATAAATGTCAGAAGAATCTGTACATTCATAGGATAAAACCCCATTTTTCATTACTAAAGTACAATCGCATAAATCTTGTCCTTTTTCCCAAATATTTGTTGAATACATCACATTTTCGGAATAAAAAGTAGAAACACTCATATAGCAATTTTTATCATCGCCGGAGTGATTTGTATATTCTGAATTTACGCTATTTTTGGTCAAAAGAGCGATTCTCGGAACCTTAAGTTGGAGCTCATAAAATTGTTCAAAAAAGGGGCAAGAAAAATCAAAATCTTGAGCAATATTTTTTGCATCCCATCCATCGCCCCACCAACATGTAGGACAATATACCTTGTAGGGCTTTTTAGGAGAATAAATGGTAACACTGCTTTTTCCACAGAGGTCGCATGGTCTTCGATAAAGTGTAAATTCATTCCTCCAAGAATATCGTCGTTGAAATCGACATTCTGGACAAAGTGTCGGTGACGGAACTTTTATCTTTTCATAAAATTTAAAATCTTCCGACTCTATGACGAAATCTTTCTTGCAATTTTGACAATTTTTTGTTTCAGTCTTGTTTTCCATAATTCTTATATCATCATACTAGTATGCTGATACTCATATACTAATTTATGTTTTGTTTATAACATTCTTCACAGGCGATTTTTTGATATTTCCATTCCGATGGATAATATGCCATTATATCTTTTTTGCAATAAATACATTTATATGGATAAGACTGTAAAACGGTTAAGTATTTTAATTGATTCTTTGTTCTAATGTCAAAATGAATTCTTGGAAGTGGAATATTATTGCTTCTATAAAAAATAAGTTCATTTTGAGCAATATTAAAACGCCAGCCAGTTTCTGGACATATTAGTGCTTTAGTTGTTATATCATCAGATACATCTTTTATATCATCTGGTAATTCTTTTGTTGGCATTCCATCTATATAGTTTTCGTTTATATCTTCCCAATAACCACCAAGTTTTAAGATATCTTCTTTCTTTGTATCTAAAAAATAAGTAAAACTGGTAGAAAAATTAAATGGTCCAGCTGACATAGAATATGGCAAAAATTTTCCATATTCTCCCCTATTCTTCATATCAGAAATAATTTTTTCTTTTAGTTTTTCATATTCTTCTTTATTATACTGTTTATTCAAAATACAATATTTTTTCTTTTTTAATCCAACGCAACCGAAACAATATTCGCATTCAAGACATAAATCTAAATATTCAGAATATCTTGAAGAAGACCAACTAGAATATTTAAGAGCATAACCGTTCGGTTGGCAAGAACTACAATTACCGGATAGTTCTAATCCCTGACAGCCATTAATATCAATACAAGATTTCAATAATTGATTTCTGATACAGTTAAAACAATCTTCCGAATCAGATATAGTGTTGCAATTATGACAATTTTTACAATCTAATAAATAATTCCCTTCAGAATTGTATACTTTCAAATTAAAATTGGGTCTGTGAACGACTTCTCTTTGGATTATTTCTTCAAAACGCTTTTTTATAGATTGAATGAATTTATATGAACCAAGGTTGAGTGATTTCAACTTCTCCAGATATTCTTCCCGCGTATATTGCTTGTTTTCTATGCAATAAGATTTACCACGTAAATTCCAACACATAAAACAATCTTGACAATTGCGGCAATCATATAAAAAATGCGAATCTATACAGTCACGGGAATGCTTGGAATATAAAAGCTTGTATGAATGATGGCATTCCGAAGAATAGTAACATTTTTCACTATCAAAACAAACGGTTACGTCAATAGAGTTTTTTACTCTTATATTTCTGTAGGAGTAAAACAAATCTTCACTATCTGCTATTGAGCGAGAAAGATAGCTATTCTTGCAATTCCAGACATCATCACACCAATCACATTTGGTATTCTTTACGCCTCCCTGATGTGGATGCGGAACTTTCTCCTGAAGTTCCTGTAATTGCTCAAAAAATGGTCTATTCTCGTCGTAATCTTGTCCATAATTCATTGCATCCCATTTGTCGCTGTACCATTCCGTAAGAGTATATATTGGATATCTGTTTTTTTCAGGTAAAACCGTAATCAAGCTGTCCCCTGATAAATCCGACTTTTCTTTGCGGAACTTGCCAAAAAACCAAAAAGACAGATGAAGTTTTATCCGGCAAAAGTTGCAGAGTACTGGCAATTCAATGCCTACTTTTTCATATAAAGAAAACTCCCCATCTGTAATAGTAAATTCATTTTTACAATGCTCGCAAATTTTAGTCTCCTGTTTTTTCATTATACTCAAAAACTTTCACTCTAGCGGCGCGTATGACACGGTCGCCAAGTTTATATCCTTTTTGAATAACTTCAGAAATTTTATGATTGTCTTCTTTCTTGTCAGTCGGTGTCACCTCTATCGATTGATGAATGTTGTGGTCAAAGTTTCCTCCAACTTCTCCTATTTCTTTTACGCCATATTCCTCAAATATTGTATTTAATTGAGCATAAATATGTTCCACACCCCTTCGCCAATTTTCATCAACTTTTTCCCAAGTATCTTTGTTGGTAAAAGCCATATTAAAACTGTCCAATATAGTTAAAAATCTAGTAAGTATACGTTCACGTATAACTTCCGAAAAATTAGCCCTCCTGTCGTCTTCTTGCTTTTTGTAATTAGCAAAATCTGCCCGTTCTTTTTGCCAACCATTCAAGTACTCTTCTTTTTCGGCTTTACACGCTTTCAAATCAGCCCTTAATTTTTTAATGGTTTTCTTTAAATCTTCTTCTCCATCTTCGTTAAATTCAAATTCTAGAACTTCAGATTCGTTTTCTTTGGGTTCTAATGGTTCTAAAACTTCGGGTTTTTTATTTTCTTCATCTGCCATAACTTTATATTAACATAAAAAAATCAAGAATAAAATTTTTGCCGGTACGGATTTTTTGAAGCTTAAAAAATCCTGAAATTCTCGCGCCGTCGCGCTCGAAACCCCTTAAAAACTTTATTCTTGATTTTTTAGCGTTTACTCCATTGAGGCGCCTTACGAGCTTTCTTGAGACCGAATTTTCTGCGTTCTTTTGCCCTAGGGTCACGTTTTAGATATCCTAAAGTCTTTAATTTATGTCGCAATTCAATATCAAATAAAACTAAGGCTCGAGCAAGACCATGACGGACTGCTTCAGCTTGAGAATGAATTCCTCCACCTAATACTTTTGCTTCTACCATCCATTTATAATCTGTTTTTTCTTGACCGCTAATACCTTTTATTATCGGGTCCCAAACCAAACGACGCTGTTCTTCAGTTTTAAAATATTCTTTTACGTCTTTTTTATTAACAACAAAACTAGCTTTCGTTGCTTGCCAAATACGCACTCTGGCAGTTGAGGTTTTTCTTCTTCCCACTGCTTCAATATATTTTTTATCACTTACAGCGCTATGCGCAGTATTGCCAGCAGATTTTGTTGTTTTCTTTTCTTTTTCCATAATATTAATCTTCAATTTTTAAATTTTTCATCATTTCCCTTCTTAACTTATTTCCAGGAAGCATATGATACACGGCAAGTTTTATTAATTCTTTCAAACCTTTTTTATCCCTGGTTTCTGTGCCTTTTAAAATACGAAGCCCGCCTCGATATCCCGAATATCTTGTATGATAAATTTCTTCTAATTTTTTAGCGGTAATTTTAAGTTTTGAAACATTTACTACCTTAACTTTAAAACCTGAATAAATATGCCTTTCATATGAAGCATCAGTTTTGCCCATGAGCGAAGAAGCTATTTCACTAGCAACCCTGCCTAGTGTTCTTTCTTCTGCGTTTATTATTTTTGTATCAGTTTTTTTCATTTGTTTTTATACTAAATCATTTATTCAAATTATACAAATTCTATTTGAGCCATCTTTGCCCCATCTGCTTTTCTAGCTCCTAATTTCAAAACTCTGGTGTATCCACCATTTTTATCTTTATATTTAGGAGCGATAACTTCAAAAAGTTTTTTAACCTCCTTGCTACGATTTGATAATTTGGAAATAACAACCCTGCGTGTTGACATATCGCCTTTTTTTGCTTTTGTTATAAGTTTTTCCATAAATGGACGCAATTCTTTCGCCTTCGGTTCAGTTGTTTTTATTTTTCCGCGCACAATCAAATTAAGCGCTAAAGAATTTAGCAATGCTTTTCTCTGATTTTTATCTCTTCCGAATTTTCTTTTAGTATTATGGTGTCGCATATATTTAGTGGCGTTAAGCTCGTAGTTATTCTTTTAAATTCAAGCCAAATTTACCAAGCACTTTTTTAATCTCACTGATTCCTTTTTCACCGATACCTTCAATTTCAAGCAAATCTTCTCTTTTTTTCCTTGCAAGACCTCCTAATGTTCTAATATTTGCAGTAGTAAGAGCATTTAAGGTTCTTGTGGAAAGATTAAGACCGTCAGTACGAGTTTTTAAAACATCCGTAAAATCATCGGTTTTTTTGTCATCTTTGTCAGACTTTTTTTCTCCACTTGCATCACTATGAGGAGTGTTGCGAACAGGTTCTTTTATTTCTTCTTCCGGTTCCTTAAAATCAATGACTGATTTGAGTTGGTTAATCATTATTTCAATGGATTTTAGAAACGCCTCACGCGGAGTTAACGTTCCATCTGTTTCAACTGAAATTCTTAAACGATTATAATTTGTATTATCACCAACACGCATATTTTCAACTTCATAAGAAACACGACGAATCGGAGTAAAAATACCATCAACAGCGATTGTGCCAATATCAACTTTTTCTTTCTGTAAAATTTCTTTTGGAATAAAACCCAAACCTTTTTCAACCTTCATTTCAATACTTAAATTTATTTTACCTGTAACTTCAACAATGTGAAGTTCTGGATTTAAAATTTCCACTTGCCCGCCGGTTTTTACATCTTTTGCTGTAACTTCTTTTGGTCCCTTTATAGAAAGCGTTACCATTTGCGGTTCATCAGATATCATTTTAAAACGAATCTTTTTCAAATTTAAAATCATTACAATTACATCTTCTTTAATTCCATCCATTGTCTGAAATTCATGAGAAATACCATCTATTTTAATAGATGTAACACTGGCGCCCGGTAATGAAGAAAGAATAATTCTCCTTAAACTATTGCCCAAGGTATGGCCATATCCGGGATATAGACCATCTATTTCAAATACTCCTTTATTGTCTTCTTCTAAAACAATGCGAGGTTTAGAAGGCATAATTATTTTATATTCAGGCATAATTTTTATTTATAATTTATAATAATTTTATCTAATAATTTCCGCCTGAGGCGGAAGAGCCTTTGGCTCAAATAATGTTAACGACTATAAAACTCAAGCACAGCATTCAAATCAAGGAAGGTTTCTATATTTTTCGGTTTAGTTAAAATAAGTCCTTCCATCTTGCTTGAATCAAACGAAACCCAAGAAGGAGGATTATAATCTTTAATTCTTTCAACTAAATTATCAAAAATTTTCTTACTTTTTGACCCTTCGCGAATTTTTACAATATCTTTAGGCTTTACTTCATAAGAAGGGATAGTAATCCTGTGGTCATTTACAATAAAGTGTCCATGAGAAACCATCTGTCGGGCAGCGCGCCTACTTGGCGCAAGACCCATTCTATAAACTACGTTATCAAGACGAGATTCAAGTGCTTCATAAAATTTTTCTGCAGTGCCTGCGCCTCTAACAAGAGAAGCTTTTTTAACATAATTTGAAAGCTGGCGTTCGGTAATACCATAAGAAAAACGAACTTTCTGTTTTTCAATAAGCTGTGCTCCATATTCGGATAAGGCTTTTGGGCGACGCGCGCCCGGACCCGCAAATTTGCCAGAGGAAGCTGAAAATTTTGGAGTCTGACATTTGTCGTACACTCCTGCTCCTAATCTTCTTCCTATTTTAAATTTTGGTTTGGATATCATATATATTATAAAAATTAAACTCTTCTGGGTTTTTTAGCTTTTGGTCCGTTGTGAGGCACTGGTGTAGCATCTTTTATAGAAGTTATCTCTATGCCATGAGCCATAAATGCCCTGATTGCCGGCTCGCGTCCAGACCCGACACCTCGCACCACCACACCTGAATCTTTTACTCCAAGCATGGATGCTTTTTCTCCAATTAAATCACCTACTTTAGAAGCTGCAAACGGAGTTCCCTTCTTTGCTCCTCTAAAACCTAATGTTCCTGCGCTTGACCAAAATAAAGTATTACCTAATTTGTCTCCAAAAAGAACTTTAGTGTTATTGAAGGTAGCGTCAACAAACAAAATTCCAGAAGTTACTTTTTTCTTTGGCGTTTTGGCTACCGCCTTCACTTGCGCATCTCCTTCTGTTGGAAGGACAGGTTTTACTGTGGTTTCTTTTGAAACTTTTTCAGTTGATTTAGTTGTAATTTTTGTCTTTCCCATAAATAATTTTATGTCTTACTTTCTTTTCTTTTACCTGATGCCATTGTCTTTCTGACATTACCTCTAACAGTTCTGGAGTTGGTTTTTGTCCTTTGTCCTCTAACCGGCAATTTTTTCATGTGTCTAATGCCTCTATAGGTTTTAATATCTTTCAATCTTTTGATATTTCCAGAAATTTCTCTTTTTAAGTTTCCTTCAATCTTCATTTTTTCAATTATCGTGCGAATTTTATTTTCTTCTTCAGGTGTTAAATCTTTTGCTTTTTTTCCTACATCAATATCAACTTGTTTTAAAATTTTTCTAGCGGTTGAAACACCAATACCAAAAAGACAGGTCAAACCAATTTCAAGTCTCTTTCCGTCTGGTACTGTTATTCCAAGAATTCTCATAAATTATTGTTTTTGCTTATGTTTTGGGTTAGAACAAATAACACGCAAATGCCTAGCGCGTTTAATCATCTTACAATTATCACATATTTTTTTTACAGTTGATCTAACTCGCATAAAAATAAAACAGGGTAAATTTTATCAAAACAAGACAAAAACAAGGGAGAAAACCCTTATTTTTCAATACTTAAAACTTTTCATAAACTATAATTACTATAATACACCATTCTTTAAAAAATTACAACCTTTTAATTATTCTACCTTTTCCACCATATGAATCCAAGACAACTTCAACTGAATCTCCAATTAAAACCTTAATTCTATGCATACGCATTTTCCCTGAAAGATACGCTAAAATTTCTTTATCATCTTCTATTTTTACCCTAAATAAAGTAGAGGGCAGTGATTCGGTAATAACGCCTTTTGCCGTTAAAATTTTTTCGCTTTTTTGGTCACTCATTAAGACTGTTAATCATACTAAATTTATAACTATAGGTCAATGTTATAATGTTAATAAGTTTAGTAAAAAAATTATTTCGGATAATTTACAATAACCTGCACGTTGCTACTCTTATCAGGAAAAGATTTTTTCCAAAAAGGACGGAGTACTAATTGCGCAGTATCAATGCTGGGATATTGCGCTAGGATTTGATTAAAGTCTGTTTTTTTCTTATTTAATACGTCTGAAATAAGTTTTGTCTCATCTACTTTCCAAATAATTTTAGGAGTGCCTGCTAAGCTGAAATTTATATTTTTTATGTCTGCGAAAGAAACACTCTCTTTATCGGATAGAGAAAAAATCAAATCTCGAATATTTGGTATATAAACTTCGTTTCCGTCATATTTATCAATAATATCTTTTGCTATTTTTGTTGTCAGCTTTTTTTCATCAAAAAGAAATCCGTAAAGTGTTCCTTTAATATTTACTAAAATTGTTCCATTTTCATCAGGAGTAAAACTGACATTTTGGTCATCTATGTTAAGAAATATTGCATCTTTGAATAAAACAAATCCACTCGGAATTTGGTCTGTAATTTTCTTCAAAAGCTTAGTCTCTAGCGTGGCTTTGAGTTCACTTATAACACTTATTTTGTCAAGAGAAGAAGCAGAAGAAGATTTTCCTTTTAATCCACCTGTTATTTCTCCTTTTGATCTGGCATAAAATTTAGAATATTTAGGTGTTCCTTTAAAACCAAAAATTTTAAAATCAAGCGGAGCGCTGTTGTATTCTTCTCCTGTTTCCGCTCCATAAATACCAACTTCAACACTTCCGGGTTTATCACCTGTCATCCCGGGAACAGTTATTTTTTTAACTGTTTTATAAATTTTTTCATTTGACCCTTCTAATCGTGTGTTTATGTCAAGCACTTGAGGAGATGAGCTGTAAGAATTATAAATCAAAACAGTGCCAGTAGCAGCCACAGAGACATTTTTTTCTTCTCCACCCTGTATTGTTTTATTTTCTTCTCCAGAAATAACCGCTAAGTCAAAAGATAACCCCGGCACGCTTGAATCTTTAATGGCAGATAAATTTTCATTCAAAGGTATTTCTTTTACCTTAGGAGTCACAGTAATTTTTGCTCCAGAGAATAAAAAAGAAAGAGCAAAAAGGAGGAACACAACAGAAATCAGCGCAACAAAATAAAGTCTGTATTTTGATTTTTTATCATTTCTTTTCACTTTATTAAAAACTTTTCCTTTTTCTCCTCCCATATCAGCTACGCTAAAAACATTTCGAGTGGATTCCTCTTTTATGGGCATAGAAGTTTTAACCTTTATTATAAAAGGTTTAGGCGTGGGGGCCTTCACTTTTTTTACCATATCTTGAAGTAGATTTCTTGGCATAGTTGTATTCTAGCAAATAAAACGATTAAGATAAATAGACTCAATAATAAGAAACGGGTCACGGTTTGTATTGTCCTTAAAAGTCGTAATACCATTAAGTATTTTCACATCCAAAAAAATAATTTTAAATTCCAGTTCAGCTAAAGTATATTTGTTAAATTGTTCGGTTTTAATAATTTCCGAAAAGAAATCTATCAAATCTTGGTCTACAGTTATAAAAATAGTCGCGGGAACAGAAATATCATCTGAAAGATTAACCAGGGATTCTTGAAATTTACTAAGCCATTCATTCTTTAATTTATTAATAATCGGTTCAAGTTTTTTCTCGACATATTCTGTCGCATGCCCGTTTTTATAAAGAGAAATAAATGATTCTGCTTCACCCAAAGTGCAATTTAAACTTTTTGCCACCCCGCGTATTATAAAATTGCGTCCAAGAGGGTATGAAATAGAATTAATTAATATGTCTTTTTTTGTCATAGAAATATCCGTCACTTCTCCAGCAATATCAACCAAAAGAAAATTACTTTGATGCACAAATATATCTCGTGCCACAGTAAATGATGCCATTACAAAAGAAGAAAATTTTATACTTTCGGCGTGAAAACGCTTAAATATAGTTTCTTCTATCTTTTTCAATATTTTGTCCCCGCTCATTGAAAGAAAAATGGTCATTTCAAGTTTTTTAGCTTTTTTGTTTAAAGGGTCAGATGTTGTATAGCCATTCAGCATAGTTTTCATATTTTTGAATTCAATAAGCCTGACTTTATTGTCGTTACTGGAAAACTTAACCAAATTTTCTTCTTCAAAAAGACTTACTTCTTTTTGAATTAAGCTATCAGCAAGTTTTGAAGTAAATAAAAATGGTGTATCTTTTTCAAGTTTGATAACCCTAGTTTGAGAAGCGTACCAAGGTGATGAAAGAACACAAAAAATTTTCGATGGTTTTCCAAAACCCATCGTGCTTATTCTTTCAGCTACAATTTCAATAGATTTCAGAGTTGAAGACAAAAATTTATTAATATCAATTCTGTCTTCAAAAATTATAGGTTCACGAATAGACAAAACTATTTTTGGAATTCCTAATTTTTGTATCTCAAAAAGCGCGCCTCCAATGGAAGAAGACCCAATATCAAAAACTAATGCTAGTTCTTTTTTATTCTTTAGATTAAAAAAGGTTCTCATGATTGTAATTATACCATAAACTAAACTGCAAAAAAACTATGAAAGTAAAGCTTTTATACGCCTAATGCCCGTTGAAACAGCTTCTTCTTTTTGAATTTTAAAATGGCCTAATTCGGAAGTATTTTTTATATGCGGACCTCCGCAAAACTCTTTAGAAACTTGATTACCATTTTTATCTTCTATAAAATAAACAGATACTATTTCCGGATATTTTGTTCCGAATTCCATTTCTGCTCCGATTTTTTCCGCTTCCTTGAGAGGCATTTCACGGCGAATGACATCAAATCCAGCTTTAATTTTATCATTAACAAAATCTTCTACTTTCTTCTTTTCTTCATCGGTCAATTTATGGTCGCAAAGAAAATCCATACGTAAGCGTTCTTTGGTAATATTACTCCCCTTCTGTTTTATATTTTTATCAACAACAGCTTGCAGTCCGGCGAGTAATAAATGATGCGCAGTATGCAACTTAATGGTTTTTTCATTGTGATTCGCAAGCCCTCCTTTAAACATACCAACAGAAGCTGTTTGCGAAAGTTTCTGATGCTCCGCCATTTTTCTATTAAAATCTTCAAGGTCAACTAATTGTTTATTTTCATTTGCAAGTTCTAAGGTTAATTCAATTGGAAAACCATAGGTGGTAAATAGAATAAAAGCATCTTCACCAGATATTTTTTTATTTTGTTTTATAAATTTTTCAAATTGTTTTTTCCCTAATTCTAGTCTAACAAGAAATTTAGTCTCTTCAAGAGTTATGGTTTGGTCAATTTGAGAAATTTTTTCACTTAATTCATATTTAGTTTTTTTATATACTGGTATAATTGAATACACTAAACCACCTAACGCTTTATCATGCGCTCCAATGGAATTATAGTAATATCTAGCTCTACGCAATAGTCTTCTTAAAACATAACCACGTCCAGTATTGGACGGCATAACTCCATCAGTAATCATAAATGCTGCAGTACGAATATGGTCAGCAATAATTCTCTTTGCTTTTTCATCAGCTGAAGAAACATGTTTGTTAATTTCTGTAATTATTGGTATAAATAAATCTGTTTCAAATACCGTATTAACTTTTTGTAATACCATTGCAGTTCTTTCGAGACCCATTCCTGTATCAACATTATGCTTTTTTAGTTTTCCAATTATTTTTCCGTCTTTTTTTTCATATTCCATGAAAACATTATTCCAAATTTCTATAACTTTTCCTTCATCATCAGCTTTCACGAATTGGTCATGAGATAAATCGCCTAAGGGTTTTTCATTTATATCGTAAAACATTTCTGTATCAGAACCACAAGGACCATTGTCTCCGGCGCTCCACCAATTATTTTTTGCTGGTAGAAAATAAATGCGGTTTGGGGGTATATATTTTTGCCAAATTTTTGCCGTTTCTTCGTCACGAGGAGCATTTTCGTTTCCTTCAAAAATTGTTATATAAAGTCTGTTTTTATCCAAACCGAGTCCTTCTTTTTTTGAGGTTAAAAATTCAAAACTCCAACCAATAGCTTCTTCTTTAAAATAATCTCCGAGTGACCAATTGCCGAGCATTTCAAAAAAAGTAAGATGACGATTATCTCCAACTTCATCTATATCTACTGTCCTAACACATTTTTGCGCATCTACTAAACGATTCCCCATAGGATGTTTCTGCCCTAATAAATAAGGAACGAGCGGCTGCATACCGGCAGTCGTAAAAAGCACCGAAGGGTCATTTTCGGGAACCAAAGAAGAAGATGGTATTATTTTATGCCCGCGAGCCTC